>NZ_JAUBTI010000040.1:21858-44263 GCF_036702415.1 Microcoleus sp. D3_18a_C4
GGTAGGCACGGGGGCGCTACCCCTACAAAACCATGATTTCCGTGAGAATAAAACAGCCCTGCCCTCTCCTACAAGATGAGGGGCTTTGAGATTTGTGTACTACTATGTAATGTTGATTTGTCACTACCTAGTTAACAATTATTAACAGTAGGCACACCGCAACAGAAAAGGAGTATCCAGCAGGGGGAGTAGGACACGGCATTGCTGTGTCCCTACGGTTGGCTTTGAGTTTTAATACTTGTTATAAGATGGACGCTTGTAGAGTTTTACAATCTTTTAAATAGCTGAGCGCGCTAGCACAGAAGAAGAGATGCCGTAGTATTCCTATAGTATTAAACGCCCTAAATTCTACACTTCAGACTTTAGGGAGAGGGAAGTCAACGAATTAATTTCTACTATTAATTTAAGTAGAGCAAAGAGGAAAAAACACATGGCCCTTCAAAAATTAGCAGACTTTTATCCGAATTATCAGGAAGAAATCTTTGCGGGAGACGACATCAAGGGATTTGATGTTTATGCCGGCGACTCTGATGAAAAAGTAGGCACCGTTTATGACGCTTTGGTTGATGACACCGGTCGTTTCCGCTATCTGGTAATTGACACCGGTATTTGGATTTTTGGCAAAAAAGTATTGTTGCCAATCGGCTCGGCTCGCTTCGACTACGGAGCCCGTCGCGTCCACGCCACAGGTCTTCGCAACAAAGCTCAAGCAGAACAATTGCCGGCTTACAATGAATTAGAAGCAGTAGATTACGATCGCGAAGAACAGGTAAGAGGCGTCTACCGCAATCAAGGAACTGCCGCTGCCAGCACTGCAACTCCTGCAACTCCTGCTAGCTACGATCGCAGCAACTACAGCTACGATATCGATCGCCCCCTCTACGAAACCAACGAACAGCAGCACCAAAATCTCAAGCTTTATGAAGAACGCTTGATTGCTAACAAACACCGCGCAAAAACAGGCGAAGTAGCAGTTGGCAAGCGCGTGGAAACTGAAACAGCGCGAGCTTCAGTACCCATTGAAAAAGAACGAGTCGTAATCGATCGAGTAACCCCGGTAGAAGCGGGTAGAGTAGTTTCAGTCGGTGAGGCTGACTTCCAATCAGGGGAAGTTGCACGCATGGAAGTCTACGAAGAAACGGCCGACATTCACAAGGAAGCTTTCGTCCGCGAAGAAGTCAACGTCAGAAAAGAAGTGGTTCGCACCACCGTTGAGGGCGAAGAAACCTTGCGTCGTGAAGAATTAGAGGTTAAGACCGATGGAACTGCGGTTGTAGATAATAAAAATCCAAAGATCTAAACCAACCGCAACAGGTATGGCATAGGAATTGCGCCTTAATGACATAATTCTGTCACCGCGCAGGTTTGATTGAATTGGTGGCGATCGCACAATTCCTATGTGAGGGGCGGGGGGGGGTACAAAACTTGTCTAGTTTTGGCAAGGTTTATACACTTTCCCCGCCTTTACCAATTTCCCCTTACCAATTCATAATAAAAATCCCTAAGCAGGAAAGTTTAAAAAATGAACGGTCAAGCATCAGCAGAAAAGATAGCAACTGCCAAATCAATAACCCGTCTCAACCGGGTGCCTGAAAAAGTCAGAACTAAGCTAAAAAGTTTTACCGTCAAAGACAACCAAGGTCACTTAGTAGGCAAAGTTAAAGATGTCTATTTTGATGCTAACGGTCAGTTAAACTTTGTGGTAGCCGGGCTAGGCAGCGACAATCCCCGCATTTTTTTATTAAGTGTTAAGCTGCTCAAAAAAGTCGATTATCACCAAAAAGCGCTGTTTGTAAGTATTAATTCTGAACACCTCGATCTGCTGCCGGTAGTTTCGGCAAATGGCGGGTCTCCGTATTTAGAAAATGCCTCCGAATCGGATAGTGAATTTAGCAACAGTGAGTTAACAAATCCCTCAACAGTTATGTCAAATCTAACAGATGCCGATCGCACAGATGCAAATGGGGAGACTGATCGGGATGAGGAAAACTTCGATATTGTCGATCAAGAAGTAATTCGCCTGTTAGAAGAACGATTGGTGATCAATCGCAGCAAGCGCAAAGTCGGCGAAGTCATAGTGCGTAAAGAAATTGAAACTCGGATGGTACAAGTACCCATCCAGTGGGAAAAGCTGATTGTCGAACAAGTCGGCGACGATCCGAAGGTGTTGGCAGAAATAGATTTAGGCCAGGGAAACATCACCGGTATAGATTTGACGGAAATTAAGAGCGATCGCCAAGAACCGACAGTTAAGGCTGAATTTACCTCTGTGCAGAAAGCTAGCAAAATCTTAAATTCGATCGCCTCTCAACCCCGTCACGGTTGCGTGAAAGTCCGCCTCGAACTCGTTCTCGAAGACAAGCAACTTGAGGATACTTACCAAAAATGGATGACGGAACACAACTCAGAGAGTTAAAATATTCGTCCTTTTCCGTGTAGATTTTAGCGATTAGCGACAAACTTAAATCTAAGAGCGGACTGTGGCGAGTCCTGCTGGGGAGAAAGTTCACCGCCATCTACTAAGATCGGGTTCGGTAAATTAACCGTAATTTTGGTAGGGGCGGGTTCACCCATATCTATAATATCAGCCCGATATCCGTAAACCCGCCCCGACCGGGAGATGGAAATTTTTAGCGATCGACCTCTAGACAAAATTGTACCGACTTGCGGTAAAATTGTGGTGGTCAAATTTAAAAGTATTTGAAAATGCCCAGCACAATCTCCGACATTAAAGTAAAAACGATCGCAGGCGAAGACAAGCAGCTAGGAGAGTACGCTGGCCAGGTACTCTTGATAGTTAATGTAGCTTCCAAATGTGGCTATACACCTCAATACAAAGGACTCGAAGAATTAAGCCAGAAGTACAGCGCGGCTGGACTCCGTGTTTTAGGATTTCCCTGCAACGACTTCGGAGGTCAAGAACCCGGAAGTAATCCAGAAATCGTCAATTTCTGTACTACAAAATACGGCGTCACATTTGAATTATTTGACAAAGTACGCGCTAAAGGCACTCAGCAGCACCCGCTGTACGCTAAGCTGACGAGTGCAGTCGAGCCCAAGGGTGAGGTTTCCTGGAATTTTGAGAAATTCTTAGTTAGCAAACAAGGTGAAGTGGTTGCTAGATTCCGCAGCAGTGTTGGCCCCGATTCGCCCGAACTAATCGCTGCTATCGATCGAGAATTGGCAAAATAAGAAGTTCGGCAACTAAGCAGTTTACAGAATTTAACGGATTTAACGGATGGATGTTTAAGGAAGAGGGAAGAAATTAATAGGCTTTTTTTATAATAAGTGGAAAGCTATTTTTTTTCTGCTCTTCCCCATTGTTTGCAAGCACTCAACCCTGAACGAATACCGATGATTGTATTTAATTGGAGAACGGTTTAATTTAATGGAAAATACATCGGGATTAGATTTAGTTGTAGGTGTACTTGCCTTCGCAATTCTGGCAGGTGGTCTGGCCATGCTATTTGTAGGCATGGCATCGTTTCCTAAAGAAAAATAATACTAATCGATATGATGTGCGATCGATTGACCGCGATTCCTGCAGTAGGTTGGGTTGAACGAAGTGAAAACCCAACACCTATTGATGTTGGGTTTTCACTTTGTTTAACCCAACCTACGTATATTATAGTAATCGACCGGACATGATATTACGCACGATTGTTGAGAAACCGGGTTTTTTTACGATAAAACCCGTTGTAGACCGCAGATTCGGTAAAAAACCCGGTTTGTAGACCCCGATGCGTAAGTCCTGAATACTTGATATTATGTGCGATCGCACGACGCTAATAAAAGTTTTCACGACCAACTTAAAATGCTTATTTTACAGGGCACCATCTGAATAAATCAAACTGCTTTCAATTTGAAGATTCGCAATTGACAATCATGCAAACTACCGAAAACAACGTCAAAATTGCCCTCGCGCCTGGGAATTTGCGCCGCGTTCACCATATCGCTTTAAACGTGCGCGACATGGAAGCTTCCCGCCACTTCTACGGTACAATTCTCGGCCTGCACGAACTAACAGGTGCAGAAATTCCCGCAACTTTAACAAAAATGGTAGCCGCTGGTAAAGTCGCTAATTTCGTTACCCCAGACGGTACTGTTATTGACTTATTTTGGCAGCCAGACTTAGAACCGCCAAACCCAGACCCGGAGAAAGCTTTTACCCGCGCCAACCACTTAGCCTTCGATATCGAGCCGGATTTGTTCGATCGCGCTCTGGAAGTGCTAAAGTCAAATCAAATTGCGATCGATAGCGGCCCCGTCACTCGCCCTACAGGACGTGGCATTTACTTTTACGATCCTGATGGATTTATCATCGAAATCCGCTGTGATGCAGTTTAAACAGTCGCTATCGGGTTCTGGGTAGTCCGCGTGCACCCTACATTTACTCTTTGGATTGCGGCGATCCGTAAACCTCCTATAGCAATCCTAAATCATTTGTAAAAATATGTAGGGGTAGTGCTACCCCTACTCCCCGTGCCTACCCCAGTCAAGGCGGGGCAACCGGGCGTGGGTTTTGCCCCTACAAGAATTACACGAATCATTTAGGAGTGCTATACCTTGAGAGTTGTTTTATTTTCCGTCTTGGCTAATAGGTTGCTTCGGCCAAGTAAACCGAAAAGTTGCTCCCTCACCTTCAGCAGATTCTAGGGAAATACTGCCCCCTTGACCTTCGACAATTTTCTTCACCAGCGACAAACCAATCCCAGTATTTTCAACTTTATCGCGAGCTTCCAAGGTCTGAAAAATTACAAAAACTTTATCGTGATATTGAGGAGCAATCCCCGGCCCGTCATCCTCTACAGAAAACTCGTAAAAATCATCTAACTCTTTAACCGAGATTTTTACCTGACCAGATTCAGCTCGGTTGTGCTTAATTGCGTTGCTAATTAAATTAGAAAAAACCTGCTGCAACAGCAATCTTTCTGTCACAAAAGTTGGCATTCCCGGTTCAACTTTCACCTCAAATCCCGACGGCGGCGCCAAAGAATCAATAATTTCGGCTAATAAATTCTCAACTTTTACCCTTTCTAAAGCTACTTTAATGCGTCCGACACGGGAATATTGCAGCAGTCCTTCAATCAAAGCTTCCATTCTGTGAACTCTGCCGCGCAGCAGGTTCATTTGGTGCAGAGTATCCTCTGTCATTGACTCGCTGAGGTCTTCTTCTATCCAACTGCTGAGATTGGCGATCGCCCTCAGCGGCGCTTTCAAATCGTGAGAAACTACATAAGCAAACTGGTCTAATTCTTGATTCCGCTTTCTTAAAACATTGGTCGTTTGAGCCAGATTTTGGGCTGTTAACCTCAATTCTTGAGCGCGCAACCGCAGCGATTCCTCAGCTTGTTTGCGATCCCTAATATCTTCTACCACACTCATCAGAAATTGAGTGCCATTTTGTTCTCGCAGGAGCGAAACCGTCAAGTTGGCCCACACCAACTCTCCGTCTTTGCGGATGTAGCGCTTTTCCAGAGAGAAATTTTCAATTTCTGCTGCTAACAATTGGCGCAACAGTTCGAGTTCGCTTGCCAAATCTCCAGGCCAAGTAATATCCTGAAATCTTTTCTCCACCAATTCTTGCCGGCTGTAGCCCAAAATTTCGCAAAGTTTTTGATTGACTAACAGAAATTTGCCTTCGACAGTCGCTTGAACCATGCCGACTGCCGCCTGCTCAAAAGTAGCGCGAAACCGCTGAGCGCTTTGGGCTAAAGCAATTTCTGAGCGTTTGCGATCGCTAATATCGTTGCTAATTTCCAAAATAGCCACCGGTTGATCTTGATCGTCGTACTGCAAAGTCCACCGGCTTGCGACTGTTATTTTTGTGCCGTCTTTCTTGGTTCGCACCAGTTCTCCTTGCCAAGAGCCCTTCTCGAAAAATACTTTTTGAATTACCTCAAACGGTTGGGCCCATTCTGTTTGTAAAAGCTTGTGAATATTTTTTCCCATTGCTTGCGACTTCCGCCACCCGTAGAGCCACTTCGCCCCCAAATTCCAATAAGAAATTGCCCCATTCAAGTCTAGTACCGCGATCGTATCATTTGCCAAATCCAGCATTTGCGCTTGCTTTCGCAGAGTTTCCTCGGCTTGTTTTCGTCCTCTGGAATCGCGGCAAATCGCAATAAACAAGTGTTGATTGGCCAGACGCATTTCGCTGACAGACAACTCCATCGGAAACTTCGTTCCGTCGTGTCGAATTCCAACTGTTTCTTGCTGGTAAGTCTTCAGCGTAGTATCTGGATGCAACACAAAATATTCGATCGAATAATCCCCCACGCTGTTGTGCGGTAGCGGTTGAGCTATCAGCCGCCGCAGGTTAGAGCCAATTATTCGATCGGCTTTCTCGCCAAAAATCTTTTCTGCTGCCCTATTAAAAGACTCAATATTTCCCTGTGCGTCCAAAGTAATAATACCGTCAGCCGCATTGTCTACCACAGCTTGAATGCGACTTTTACTTTCTTCCAAGCCAGCTTCCCGCTTCATCAATTCCTTCTCTAAACTATCAAATAAATACCAGGAAGCCCCTGCACCCAAACAGCCGGAAAGTAAACCCGCAACTTGCACAAAATTAATGAAATCTACCAACTCCCCTAGTTGCCGATCTACACTTTTCTGGTAGGCTTCGCCGGCCTCAGAAAAAGCATTAATTTGTGTACGCAGCTTATCCATGTTCAATTTGCCTTGAGCAAACACCTGAATTCTTTCCGCTGACTGCATCCTTCTTGCCGAACTGTCGAGCTTATTCAAAATGTTTTGCAAGAAATTTATTTGCTGTTCGGTACTTTTTTTAATTTCTTCAAATCGCTGAGGTTGCAGTTTTCTTTCTTGAACCAATACCTTGAGTTTAGCCAGCAGCGGAGGCAAACTCTTCTTTGCTTCTAAGTAGGGTAATAGAAATTCGCGGCGCTGCGTCAACCCATAACCCCTAATGCTCGTTTCCGCATCTACCACCAGGCCGATCAACCGGTTAGTTTCCTGAAGTATTGCCTTATTAGTATCTGCTCGCTTTCTTATCTTTATGGCACTATCCCGGAGGCCGGCAATTGCTAGCAGCGAAGCAAACAGAAAAATCATGGGAATAGCAATGATGACTGTTCCCCGCTGGCGAATTGGTCGGTCTGTCCATACAAAGTGGAGGCAGCGATCGAGCAAATACTTCACGAATATTGAATGAGAAACTTTGCTGCCAGTATATCGCTTTTTGGCAGTTTAGGCTATGGATAAGTTTGTTTTTTTATTGGGCCATCGTGGGGGACTAACCGTGGAAACTAGATTAGACCCCTGCGATAGCTACCTGCTGACACTAACAGCAGATTTTTTGGCACGGTGTTTAAACTGAGGCAAGGAGAAAGAAAGGACTTTTTTCGACACCGAGACAGCAGGCGAAGCAGAAAGGATCGTTTCTGCTTTACCTTCGTTTTCGGCTTCGGCTTCTGCTTTTAAACTAGAGTCTGTTTCGCAAGGGTTCTGAACAGTTGTAACTACAGTAGTCCACCTGCCTGTAGCCGGATCGCGATAACAAGTAAAAGGATTTATTTTTAGCGGTTGACTGCAAGGTTTAATCATGTAGATGCACTCCTTTGATTCTGATAAATTGTGCATTGCTTTCAGCAGCAGTGCTATCTCGCCAGTAGAAGCAGTATGAAGGCAAAAAGCAGAATTGTGTTTCTGCGTCCAGAGACTTTTGAAACTTCCTGATTTCCTGTTAAATTTGGCCTTCTACTGCTTCGCGACCATAGCATTACTTTTACCAAATTGCCTTTCTGGAAGCAACCCCCCACCCCCTTAATTAGGTTGAGGTGGGATTTGTAAATGCAGCGAGACGCCCGATCGTGCCTGCAGGACAATTTTGGGATAATATAGGTATTCTAGGCTGAAAACAAATGCTAGTGTGTGATCGACAACAGAGGTCGATCGCGATCGGTGTCACAATTAAAAAGGGAATGGGTAATTGGTAATGGGTAATTGGTAATGGATAATTGGTAATGGGGAAATTATTCCATCTTTTGCGAGCCGTTAAATCCGTTAAATCCGGTACACAATTCCTGGAAACACCCCCACCCGTTAAATCCCTTAAATCCCCTACATTGCTAGTTGCCCAACTTGCTTCTAACTAATATCAACTTCTGCCTTTAAATGAACAGTAAAAGTAGAGCCACCACCCAACTCACTCTCAACAGTGATATCGCCGCCCATCATCTGGCAAAACAAGCGGCTAATGGCCAATCCTAAACCGGTGCCGCCGTACTTGCGAGTAGTCGAAGCGTCCCCTTGAATAAAAGGTTGAAACAAACCCTGCTGCTGTTCGGCCGACATTCCAATCCCCGTATCAGATACCTGCAAATAAACCCAATCGCTGTCACCTGCTGGTTCGCGAGTCGCGCTCAACAGCACCGTTCCACCTTCGGTAAACTTCAGGGCATTCGAGAGCAAATTGAACAGAATTTGCCGGACTTTAGTCAAATCTGCATACATCACTCCCAAAGTCTCAGAGCAAGAAACTTGCAATTGATTGTGATTTTTTTCGACCAAAGGGTGCAAAGTTGCAACGACTTCTTCTATTAAATTACAGAGGTCAAATTTTTCTAAATAAAGCTCCATCCGACCGGCTTCTATCTTAGAAAGGTCGAGAATATCGTTAATTAAAGTCAGCAAGTGTTTGCCGGCGCTATAAATTTTTTGGGTATCGGGAATGATCTCTTCGAGTCCCGATTCCCGTGCTTCTTCTTGTAGCATTTCGCTGTAACCGATAATCGCGTTGAGCGGTGTCCGCAGCTCGTGGCTCATATTGGCTAAAAAAGTGCTTTTAGCTCTCGAAGCTGCTTCAGCTTTGTGTAAGGCTTCTTGCAAGGCTATTTCGGCTCTTTTGCGCTCGGCAATTTCGATGCGGAGCAGTTTATTGGCGGTGGTGAGTTGAGTGGTACGCTGATCGACGGTCATTTCTAGCTGCGCTTTGGCTTTGGAGAGTGCTTCCTGAGCCCGCTGGCGCTCAAATCCTTCGATCGCCAGCGCTACCAAATTTGCCAAAGAATCGGCGAAGGTGCGCTCCTCTAGAGCCCACTGGCGGGGCGCGCCGATATGTTCGAGAGAGAGGATGCCCACGATCTGCCCGCCGAGCCTAATTGCTACATTTAATATGGATGAATTGGGCTTGCTGGCATTTGGCAGCACAGCGGAATGTTCGGCTAGCGAAGATGCGTGGGACAAATTTGTTTGTAGAGATTTTTGAGTCTTTGTCGTAGGTTCTAAACCATTCTCCGATCGCACATTTTCGCCCGGTGCGTCGCCCTCAACATCTAAAAGGGATAAATTTAAATCGCTGGGCGATATGGACTCCCGGCTCAAATGATTCTCCTGGGTGCGATCGTACAAGTCGAGACAAACTAATTTGAGGTTGGGCATTTTAAACTTAGAATGATTCACCCCCTCCTGTTGCTCTGAGGCCGCGGCCTCTGTATCGAGTGGCTCTGTTTTGTTGTGGGCGAGCACTCTCTCCGTAAAATTTAGCTGGGGTTCGTTCGGGTAGCGAGTTCCAAATCTTCCGTGGTTGTAAAGCCAGACGCTGACTTTTTCCACATCCAAAGTGCGGGCTGCAGCCTCGGTAATTTCGCGAATTCCCACATTCAGCGCACCGCTGTTGAGAGTCCTCTGTCTACCTAGCTGCAACAAAGCCAAACTCTGGCGGCGGAGCCGCTTTTCGCTCTCTTGGAGGGTTTGTTCTGCTTCCTTGCGCTGGGTGAGGTCGTACAAGGCGCACAATGCTGTCGGCTCGCCGTTAAACACCAGCGACTGAACCGAGATCATCGCCCAGAAAGCGGTGCCGTCTGATTTTTTGCAGTGGATTTCGTAGTTTTGGAGGTATCCGTCCTTAGCAAGTGCCTCAAGTACCTTTGGGCGATCGGCGGGGTTGAAGTAAAAGTCGGGAGTGCTGCAGCCGATCAATTTTTCTAGGGGTATGTTCAGCAGAGAAGCCAATTGAGCGTTCGCATACAGAATTAAGCCGTCACAGAGGCGAGAAACTAATATGGGCACGGGAGTTGCCGAGGCGATCGCCCGAAACTGCTCTTCGCTTGAACGCAGCGCCAACTGAGCTTTGCTCAGCAAGTGAGCTTCCATCGTATCTGAATGTTCGGTGGTAGTCTCCAGCAAAAGTTCTAGGTCAACCTTTTCGCGCTTCAAGTTTTCAAGTTCCGCACTCAGCCGCTGAACGTCGAAAAGTAGCTGTTCTGTCGATGGTTCTTCCTGCATAGCAATTGAAAATTGGTAATTTTTAGTCGGTTCTGAAGTTTTTTATGGTTTTGTGCTAGTTTAACTATGACTTATTCCGATTAACTTCAGCCACCCTGATCCTGGTTCGCGGACTTAGCCGGGGATTCATCTTTACCTTTTTCGATACTATTCCAATTCTAAGTGCAAGGAAGGCATCAGCCGCTGCAAGTTTTTCAGGGATTTTATCTGCCAGGGGATCTGTTTAGAACCTTTGATGGCCATTTGAATATTTTTTTGCTGGCGCACTTTGATCACAAATTTTGAGACAATATTAATTCCAGAACTATTTAAAAATTCTAGCTTTCGCAGGTCTAGAGTCACCGTGTTTGGGCAGGAGTCAGCCACTTCGTTGAGCAGATCGACGATCGGTGCGTATTCTTCCACCTGGCTGAGTCGGAACGAGCCGCTACAGGTGACTGTTTGCGTAGCGCGATCGTACTGGATCGTGTAATCTTTGGTCTGAATCTCCATAGCTGGTATAAAGTATAGTCATTTATTGCATGACATGGGAGGCGTTAAGTCCCTCCCCCTTCCCTTTCACTTTGAGCGGATCGACCCGCCTCGGCTGAACTACGCAGCTCCCTATCCCATCGCACAAGGCATTTGGGATTGCTTTTCTGAGGATATTGTACGAAGCATTCACATCGGAATTAATTAGCTGACCCGTCGATGTTTTGTACAAACCCCGCTTAATCCGCTTACCAGTAAACACAGGCTCTTTTTCTGTTGTTCCATAAACAGGAATTGGGTCTAAACCTAAAAAACTGGATCGGGATGTGTAGGATTCTTCCTGCACAATTACTGTGATTCCCGCCAACCGAGCTTTGTACTCCAACATTTCAATTAATCGAGAGTGAGGAATACTAACAAAGTTTTGATTGGTTTGCTTCCCTAACTCGATTTCTGTTTTCCACTGCGCGTTCTTACCAATTACTAGCGTCCCAATCTGCTTGGTGAGCAAAAGGTTAATAATTAGACGGCTAGCATGATGTAAGTAATTATCAACTTTTTGATGGCGACAGCGAGTTAAGCGCTGAATGCGGGGCGAAGTTTTGCGATTCCCTTTTAACTGGGATTGCAATCGTGCTTTCCGCTTATTGTAGAACTGGTTAATCGATTTCAATGGTCGCCCGTTAATCAACAAAGGGATAAATCCCGGTTGATTTGAAGTTAACGCCACTAAATTATCCAGTCCCAAATCAATACTAGCTACAGAGTTGGCATTGCCAAGGGTGGACTCCGGTTCATCATAAATTACCTCAATTACATAGGAATCACATTTCGGAACCAGCCTAACTTGACAAATCTGGTTGGGATTGAGTTTGGTTTTGATTAAAAGTTCAGTACCAGAAAGTTTAATAATTCCTTTCTTCAACTGTTTACTACTAATCGCTTGAATCGTGTAGACGAGAAGGTTTCGCCCTTTGGTTTTGTCTTTGTACTTTGGCAATTTTGGGCGACCCGTGAATTTTGAAGAATCAGCCTTGTAAGCTTTAACTGCTTTAAAAAACGATTTCCAATTCTTGTCTAACACCATCAAGATTTGCTGACTAACTTTTGCAGGCAAAGCCTTGTAGGCTTCATGAGACTTCATCAATCGATTCATTTCGTTATAACTGACATAACCCCATCCATAAATAAAGCTCTGACGAATGACGTAATTGGCGGCATTGTAGAGGTTTTTCGACTTGAAAGCTAGTTCGTCTATTTGGGCGAAACGGTGTGACGTTGATTTAATGATGTGCCTCTGGAGTTAGCTGCATTTGAGACTTCCGTTCTTTGGGCTGTGCGTATTTCTTGTTCAACACTCATAGCGATATGATACCATTATTGTTGATAATTGCTTATAAACTCTACGAAGTTTTACAATACTTTTGTCAGTTGCCGGTTTTGAGTGGTAAAGGGGCTTTGGCTGCGTGAGCGAGGATTGATCTTCAGGCTAGCACGATCAAAATTCACCCGTTTGCCGAATGCCGAAGGCCTTGGCGCGTGTAACTTTTATTACATATACTGCCAACTGTAGCATTGCCCCTGGGCAGTTAGGAGTTATTTTAGGATTTAGCGGTTGTGATACGAGTTGGCAAAAATAATGCAACTGTTGACTAGCTCCCAACCCTGGTAGTCATAAGTCATTGCCAATCTAACATCTCAAATCTCAAATCTCAAATTGTATGAGTTGTGGGGGTTGACGAGACCAACTTGGGCTGAAGTTCCGACCTATCAATTCGATTTTTTTCTCGATTTGGTATTGACAAAATCACCAAAATGTGAGACATATTTCACATCTGACACTGAAGTGAAGGGGAGAATATTTAATGGCAATTTCAGGAATTACAGAAAAGCTTTTGGCGGCTAAAAAAGCTAAGGGAATTAGTTTTGCAGATTTGGAAAAAGTTTTGGGGCGCGACGAAGTTTGGATTGCTGCGGTTATTTACCGTCAAGCTACCGCATCAGAAGATGAAGCCGAGAAAATTGTCTCGGCTTTGGGACTAGATAGCGAGACGGGTGCGGTTCTGTGTGAACCTCCGTTAAAAGGTTCTTTGGAGGCCTCGGTTCCGGTTGACCCCCTGATTTATCGTTTCTATGAAATTATGCAGGTTTACGGGATGCCACTCAAAGCAGTGATTCACGAAAAATTTGGTGACGGGATTATGAGCGCGATCGACTTTACTTTGGATGTCGAGAAAGAAGCAGACCCAAAAGGCGATCGAGTGAAAATAATTATGTCGGGAAAATTTTTGGAATACAAAAAATGGTAAGCCCGTGCGGCTTTATTTTCAAGTGAAAATGAAAAATTCAAATTTGCTCGCAGGACTCATGACTAATGACTAAAGCCTCAAAAGTGTTAACTTAGAAACAGAGATCGCGAAGCTTGACTCCGCCAAAAAACGGAGACAAGCCCCCGACTTAAGTCGTGCAGAGCCCCAAATTTTAGACCCTAGTTCAGCTCCAAAATTCCTCTGTGGAGTAAATCTAAAATCTAAAATCTAAAATCTAAAATCGACTGACTGGCTTGGGTGTCCGATCGGGAAACCCTTCTAGGGCAAAGCTAAGGTCGCTCCCGCGGCAACTTCCCCAGTCGAAACAAGCAACCGCAACCGTAAATTAAGAGGCAAATATGTCAAAATATGACTCCCATCTCAGATGCTCCTTTTGCGGCAAGTCGCAAGAGTACGTCCGCAAGTTAATAGCTGGGCCCGGCGTATACATTTGCGATGAATGCGTGGAACTGTGCAATGAAATTTTAGAGGAGGAGTTCTTTGACTCCAGTAAAACAATTGGTCAACAGATTCCCCAATCAGAGGTGCGTGAGTCTCAGGGACAAGGAACCCGGCGCCCAGGGCGATCGAACAAATCGAAAATTGTTTTAGCTCAAATTCCGAAACCCACAGAGATTAAGCAGCATTTAGACAACCACGTCATCGGCCAGCATTCAGCAAAAAAAGTCCTTTCTGTAGCAGTTTACAACCACTACAAGCGCTTGAGCGTTGACCCAGCTAAAGATAGCGACAAGTCTTCCCCTGACAGCGATGTAGAACTGCAAAAATCCAACATCCTGCTAGTCGGGCCCACAGGTTGTGGCAAAACTTTGTTAGCGCAAAGTTTGGCGCAAATGCTCGAAGTTCCGTTTGCGGTAGCGGATGCGACGACACTGACAGAAGCTGGATATGTCGGCGACGATGTAGAAAATATCTTGCTGCGGCTGCTGCAAATGTCCGATTTTGATGTTGAAGCGGCGCAGCGGGGCATTATTTATATTGATGAAATTGACAAGATTGCTCGCAAAAGCGAAAACACTTCGATCACTAGGGATGTATCGGGAGAAGGAGTGCAGCAAGCGCTGCTAAAAATGTTGGAAGGAACAGTGGTTAACGTGCCCCCCCAAGGCGGCCGCAAACATCCTTACCAAGATTTTATTCAAGTTGACACTAGCAAAATTCTATTTATTTGTGGCGGTGCTTTTGTCGGTTTGGAAAAAATAGTTGAACAGCGTTTGGGTAAAAAATCCTTGGGCTTTATTCAGCCAACAGAAAGCGACAGCAACTCAACTTTGCCGGCGAAAGACAAGCGGGCCGCTGATATTTTGCAGCAGGTACAGCCGGACGATTTAGTCAAGTTTGGTTTGATTCCTGAGTTTGTGGGGCGGATACCGGTGGTGACGGTGATTTCGCCGCTGGATGAGGCAGCTTTGATGCAGATATTGACCGAGCCCCGGAATGCGCTGGTGAAGCAGTATCAAAAGCTGTTGAAGATGGACAGCGTGGAGTTGGAATTCCAGCCGGAAGCGCTACGGGCGATCGCCCAGGAGGCCTATCGTCGCAAAACCGGCGCCAGAGCTCTCCGCAGCATTTTAGAAGAGTTAATGCTGGATGTGATGTACGAGTTGCCTTCTCGCAAGGATGTGGCTAACTGTATGATTACTCCTGAAATGGTCGAGAAGCGATCGACTGCTGAATTGCTGTGGCATCCCGCATGGCACAAACAGCACGAAACTGCATAATTTGTACTCTGTAGGGTGCTTGTGGCGCACCCTACAAATTTGCTACCTTTAATTCCCTTGGCGAACCCGCCTCTACAAGCCGAACACTACAAACTTTTTCAAGGTCGATCGAGCGAATGCAATCTTAAGGTAAGACCTTAAGGAGTAAACTTATAACTGTAAAAATAACTGTCGAAAAAATGCCAAGAAATGCAGCTAAAGCAAGTAAACAACCCAGAGTTAAAATACCAAGTTTCTTAGACGGAATTCCCGGAGTGTCAATGGCAATTCAGTGCGGTTTGCTAGCCAGCCTAATGTTGTGTTGGTACGATTTCAAATACAACACGATAGTATACTTCATTCCGCGATCGGCCATAGCAGAAAAAGAAATTTTACTCATCAATCAAAGGCAGCAAGCTTACTATGCAGAAAATAATCAATTTAGTTCTTCCCTAAAAGGATTAGGTCTAGGAAGTGAAAAAGAAACCTACGATCATTATTATAAATACAGAACTCGGTTATCAATGGGTCCGGTTCAAACTTTACACAATCAAAGCGAAGCAGCACCATTTGAAATGACACTCGCATTCGCCCAACCTCGCTCTCGTAGCAACAAGAGGTGGTATACGGGTGCAGTAGTTGCTTTCAAAAAAAATGGTAGCAATCTACTAACAACTATGGCAGCAGTTTGTGAGAGCGATGCCCCTCCTAAAACAATCAGGAGTGGGCCAACTTTTGACGGCAAAGAAATTCACTGCCCCTCCGGGACAACTATGTTAAGGTAAGACTTTGAAACTATTTTGCGCCACTCTTCGATTGTTTAAGTAAAATTCAAAGTACCAATTGCCAGGTTGGTCATCTTTTTGAAAATTGTACCAGCACCAAGTATTTAATCTACCTCCTGTCGTTTTTAAATTCGATGCACCCCGCTGTACTAATTTTCCTTGAGGATTAAACACCTCACAATCTCCTCTATATTCTCCCTCTGGCAAGCTCGCAGCACTTACGGTCAAATAGACTTTCTTTTGTTGTTTCAAAGACCAGACATCTGTAGTTTTTGTAGCTTCTAGCTCGTCAGTCAACCTCGCTTGAGTTAAAGCTTTTAAATTTAGTTTGTTAGTTATTAGTGGGGAGTCAACTACTGCTTGAGGTTGGGGATAATTTAGTAACAACGGTCTAAAAATAGCAGCGACGACGGGACTAAGCATAGCAGCAATTGGAGCAATTACTGTTAACAATACCGTTACTGTTGATAATCCGACTAATATCAGCGCAAGTTTTGAGTTGTGGCGCTGCTGGACTACTTCGAGGGGAATCAAAGCATTGAGGGCCGCATCTGCCGAAGGATAGCGGTGTTTGAAATTAGGTTCCACCATTTTTTGCAGCCAGTCAATAAATTCTGGAGTTAACTGCTGCAAGCGATTTTTAAAATTAATCTGCCTTTTAAAATTAATCCGTCCCGTCTCGTCCATCAAGCTGCCAATTTCGAGAGAACTTATCCTGATTAGCAAGCAAATTAGCGTCGCGCCGAGACTGTATAAATCCGATGCCACAGTTAGCTGGCGGTTAAACATTTGTTCTGGTGGCATAAAGCCCAAGGTGCCTTTGACAACGCTGCTAGCAGCCACTTCTCCCCCCCCGATTCTAGCAAATCCGAAATCGACAAGGCTGACATTCAGGCGATCGTCCACTAAGATATTCTCCGGTTTTAAATCTCGGTGAATTAATGGCGGAACGCGGTTTTGCAAGTATTTAAGAATTTCTAAAACCGAGATAGCAATTTGCTTGATTTGCTGTGGCGTTAGCTTGCGAAGAGTTGCGAGGGAATTGGCATTTTTGTATTCCTGTACCATGCAGAAACCCGATGCTGTTTGGAAGGAATCTAAATACCGAGGAATGCTGGGGTGATCCAGTTCTCGCAAAATCTGAATTTCTTTTTCGTAAGCTTGATACTCCGACCAATTAGCGCCTGTTTTGGCAAATTGAAATTGTTTGATAGCTACGGCACGTTGGGTATTAATTTCGGTAGCGAGATAGGTAACTCTACCGCCGGCGCGATTGTGTCCGAGTTCGCGAGTTATTTGATAGCCGTAGTTAGAAAAGTCAGGAAAAGCATTCATAGTTAAATAGTTGACAGTTGACAGTTGACAGTTGTAATTGGGAATTGGGAATTATCTCAATCGTACAATCTCCCAATCTGCGGATCGTACAATCTCAAATCTAATGACTGCTGACTAATGACTAAGGAATGATGACTACGGTCTAATTAAATTTTGTTCTGATTTGCGATAGTTGGAAATAATTCTTTTTGGGTTAAAAACGAGCGTGTCAACTAACGCAATTGCAATCACGACTAGAGGGAGCAGTGTCACTCCTACTGTGGCTATTATTTCGATTGGTTCAACCCATTCCAACTGATTACCCAATTTAAAAAACAATCGAAAAGTTGCTCCCAAGAGCGTACAAAATGCGACAGTAAGAAAGGATATTTTAGTAGCATCTGCTTTAAAAATTTTTCTACTTGCTTGCTCGGCAACTAGATTGTTAACGCTGGTATCTATCATCATTAAAAAAATTAAATATCTCGCTAACACCACCATTACTACGATTCCCCCACATGAAGAAATTGTAGCGGAAATTATATTAATTATTAGATCAATTATTATAGGTAGTTCTTTAATCCCCGCGCTTAAAAAAAACATCAGGGTAAAAATAATGATAACTACACTTGAACCGAGAATCACTTTCAATATTTGCTTAAAAAGTTGCCTAAAATCTAACCATTTAACATTAATATCTTTGAGTTTGTTTGGATTTACTGTCATGACTGTAATGGTATTTTCAGCGGAATTAAATCCAAACAATACGACCAATGGTACCCACCACGAAAAAGTATGGAGCAAAACGTTGTTGGAGTTGATGAGGTTAGTTAATAGCTCCGAAATCATAAAACCTGCTAAGGTAAAACAACACATAAAAGCCAGCCTGCGCGCCGACAAAGAAGTATTTTTTTTCGGTACGTGCAAGGCAGATGTGGTGACTTGCAATTCTATTGTATGAGTTTCCGGCTCGGAATTGGCGTGTAAGATGATTTGGCGGTTGTAAGTTTGACTTGCCAGCAATTTTTGAGTATCAACTCGAATTTGGCATTCAATATTATTGCTTTCAAATGACTGCGGTTCAAAGGAAATCCAAGAATGGTCGTAAGGCGTGTGTGGCGGGTCATTCGGATGTGGCGCGACTTCCCATCTGCCGCCAAGCATTGTATCGGGAATTGGGTTGCTAATGGCGATATTTTGCGCTAAAATTTCTCCGTATCCTGTAGCGGTAAGTTCCAGCCGATTGAGAGCGAGCCTAACTTTTGGCAATTGTTTAACATCCAAAGATTCTAGGGCAGCTAAAGCATCAGCCGCTGACTGATATCTATCTTGAATTCTCGGCGCTACCATTTTCTCCAACCAATTCATCCAACCTTGTTGCAACGGCGGTACTAAATGCCGAAAATGAATGCCATAATTAGCATCAATCAAATTGCCAACCTCGGCAGATTTTGTACCAGTTAACAAGCAAATTAGGGTGATTCCCAAACCGTAAAGATCCGAGGCTTTAGTTAATTCTCGGTTGAACATTTGCTCCGGCGGCATGAATCCCATCGTACCTTTGACAACGCTGCTGGCTGCAATATAGCCGCCTCCAATTCGTGCAAAGCCGAAGTCTACTAAGTAAACATTTAATTGGTTGTCAATTAATAAGTTTTCTGGTTTGATATCGCGGTGAATTACAGGCAGTTTCTGAGATTGCAGGTAAGCTAAAATTTCTAAAGTGGCGATCGCAATTTTTTTGATATCTGGCAGCGAAAAAGTGCGATCGCACGCCGATTGGGCATTGATATATTCCTGAACAATGCAAAAACCGCTATCTGTTTGAAAATCGTCAAGATAGCGTGGAATTCCGGGGTGATCGAGCTTTTTCAGCACTTGGGTTTCCTGTTGGCTAGCGGAGTATTTCGCCCAGCTAGACCCTTGCGCGAATTGAAATTGCTTAATAACAACTGATTTATTGGTGTTAGTTTCTGTAGCTAGATACGTGACGCGGCCGCCCAGACTGTTGTATCCGAGTTCGCGAGTGACTTGATAGCCATGTGTGGAGAAGTCGGGAAAAGTTGTCATAGGTAGTTCTTCTGGTTTAATTTATCTGGGAATATATTAAAAATTGCTATTACCAAGATAACTTTTTTCAAAAAAGGCGTCAACTGTGATAAGATTTGATTTCGCGATCGGTTCTAGCGGGGAGCAGCCGTTAGAGGAAACGGGGAAAGTTCGGTGCAAGTCCGGCGCTGTCCCGCAACTGTAATGAAACCCTTGTGGTTTCTCAAGTCAGAATGCCCGCCGATATCTAACTCACTTTTGAACGCATCTGCGAGGTACGGATGATGGATGGAATTAATGCGGCTGTACGCACAAAGCACAGTCTATTTGTTTGCACTGCTTGCGCTAGTGTTTGGAAAAACGGCAAGCGAGAAGGTAAAAGCGGCGGTCAACAATTCATGGAAAATTTGTCGCAACTCGCTAAAGATTGGGAGTTTTATGATAAGTTTGAGATTCAAGAGGTTGAGTGCATGAGTGCTTGCAGTCACTCTTGTGCGGTGTCTTTTGCTGCTGTAGGAAAGTACACTTATCTGTTTGGCGATTTACCTGCAAATGAGTCGGAAAGCGTCGAGGCTGTACTCGAATGCGCGGGTCAATACTATGCTAAACCAGACGGTTTGTTGCCTTGGTCTGAGCGTCCTCAAGCTCTGAAAAAAGGCGTTTTAGCAAAGATTCCACCGCTGGGAAATTAGAGCCTTTCTCGTTACCATGCTCTGCCCATTGGTGACAACTTAACGTCAAACCGGCCCTCCGACCCTCCGGCAGCAGTCCGGCAGGGGTTGAAACCCCTGCCTCAAAGCTAAAGTCCTCGCTATGAGGACTGAAGAACTCATTAGTCCTCTTCAGAGGACTTTAGCTATAAGCCAGGGAATTCATTCCCTGGCGGACGGTCGGCTTAAGTTTTCATCAATGGGCAGAGCTTGGGAACGAGAGAACGAGAGATTCCCCTTCACCAACAACAACAAAATTATCAATGCACAAAATTCCTGTTACTGTCATCACTGGTTTTCTCGGTAGCGGCAAAACTACCTTAATTCGCCACTTATTGCAAAATAATCAAGGTCGCCGCATTGCTGTTCTGGTTAACGAATTTGGCGAAATCGGAATTGATGGAGAACTGCTGCGCGATTGCCAAGTTTGCGACGAAGAAGAAACTGTCAGCAGCAATATTGTTGAACTGACAAATGGTTGTCTTTGCTGCACTGTTCAAGAGGAATTCTTGCCGACTATGCAGGAATTGTTGAAGCGCCGAGAACAAATTGATTGTATCTTAATTGAGACTTCGGGCCTCGCACTTCCTAAACCTTTGATTCAAGCTTTTCGCTGGCCGGAAATTCGCACGGGTGCTACTGTAGACGGTGTTGTTGCTGTTGTCGATTGCGAAGCTATTGCTAGCGGTTCTTTTGTCGGTGATATCGATGCTTTGATGGCACAGCGACAAGCTGATTCTAGTTTAGATCACGAAACTCCGATCGAGGAATTGTTTGAAGACCAGTTAGCCTGTGCCGATATGGTACTTTTAACGAAGGTCGATCGCGTAGATGCTGAAACTCACAAGAAAGTCCAAAGCTGGTTGCAGCAAGAGTTACGTCCGAGTGTGAAAATTGTGCCGTGCAAAGGTGGCGAAATTAACCCCGATGTGCTAATGGGATTTAATGCGGCGGTTGAGGATGATTTGGAGTCTCGTCCGAGTCACCACGACACTGAGGAGGAACACGAGCACGATGATGATATTAACTCGACTTACTTTATTGCCGATCGCGAGTTTGAACCTGAAGCTTTGGTGAAAAAACTGCAATCCTTGATGCAGCAGGAGGAAATCTATCGGATTAAAGGGTTTGTGGCGGTTCCCAAGAAACCGATGAGGATGGTGTTGCAAGGTGTCGGCGAGCGCATAGAATATTTTTACGATCGTCCTTGGCAACCTTCGGAACTCCGCCAAACCAAATTAGTGCTGATTGGTCGAGAGTTAGAGCGCGATCGAATTGCAGCTATGATTAACAATTAATTGTCATCAGTCATTAGCCACACACGCTGACCTCAGAAACCGGGTTTCTTCCTATATTTCTCGTTCTCCCAAAACTCGTAGAAACCCGGTTTCTAGCCCTATGGGTAAGCTCTGAACCAAAGACTGCGTATTCCTGTAGTTAAAAACTCTTAACATTTTTTAATAAACTTGCTACTACCAGCAAGTCTGGTGTAAAATAGCGATAATGGTTATCATTGTACAATAATCGAGGTAAAGTATGGTGACTGCTGGGGCGATCGAATCAGTTCCTGTTACCGTTCTCACGGGCTATTTAGGTGCAGGCAAAACTACGCTGCTCAACCGAATTTTAACACAGGAACACGGCAAAAAAGTTGCAGTCATCGTCAACGAGTTCGGCGAAGTAGGCATCGACAACCAACTGATAATTGATGCCGATGAAGAAATTTTCGAGATGAACAACGGCTGCATTTGCTGTACAGTCCGAGGTGATTTAATTCGGATTATCGGTAACTTAATGAAGCGGCGAGACAAATTCGACCACATAGTCATCGAAACCACAGGTTTAGCCGACCCTGCACCCGTAATTCAAACATTTTTTGTAGACGAAGATATGCGGGACAAATTACTGTTAGACGCAGTTGTCACGGTAGTCGATGCCAAGCACATCGGGCAGCACTGGGACGCAGACGAAGCTCAAGAACAAATTGCATTTGCTGATGTAGTTTTGCTCAACAAAACTGATTTAGTGACTGACGAAGAATTGGCTGAATTAGAAAAGCGAATTCGCGCCATGAATGCAATGGCAAAAATTCACCGTACTCACAATGCTGAATTACAAATGGATGCTTTGTTGGGCGTTAAAGCATTTGATTTGAACCGGGCATTAGAAATCGAACCAGACTTTTTGGGCGAACACACTCACGAACACGATGAAACAGTAACTTCCGTAGCAATAGTCGAATCCGGTGCTATTGATGGCAACAAATTTAGCGATTGGATTGAGGAGTTGTTGCGAACTCAAGGCCCGAATATCTTTCGGACAAAGGGCATTTTGAATGTCGCCGGAGACAACAAGCGATTTGTTTTCCAAGGAGTACACATGGTGTTCGATGGCCGGGCGGATAGACCTTGGAAAGCTACCGAAACTCCGAAAAATGAACTCGTATTCATCGGTCGCAACTTAAACGAAAATCAATTGCGAGAGGATTTTCGTAGATGTCTGGTTTAACTGACATATTGAAGCATTTTTAATAAGCCTTTTAGCAACAGGCAAGATGCCTGTTCCACAAGAAGACAATTCATCTCTTGTGGAAGGGAACAGGCAAGATGCCTGTTCCACAAGATGAAAATTCATCTTTTGTGGCACGGGCATCTTGCCCGTGGAAGGGAACAGGCAAGATGCCTGTTCCACAAGATGAAAATTCATCTCTTGTGGAATGGAACAGGCAAGATGCCTGTTCCACAAGATGAAAATTCATCTCTTGTGGAATGGAACAGGCAAGATGCCTGTTCCAC
>NZ_JAUBTI010000040.1:44363-52837 GCF_036702415.1 Microcoleus sp. D3_18a_C4
AAGATGAAAATTCATCTTTTGTGGAATGGAACAGGCAAGATGCCTGTTCCACAAGATGAAAATTCATCTTTTGTGGAACGGGCATCTTGCCCGTTCTTAAGAAGAGTACAACATCTCAGATTCAATAAATATGGGTAGCAAAAAGACAAATAAAAGTGAACAAACCCTAGCAATTCATGCCGAAGCAATGCTGTCTGACTACGTAACTGCTGTTACTTGGTCGCCGGACGGCACAACTTTAGGAGTCTGTTCTGCTGCGGGCGAAGTGATGCTGGCGAAAGTAGGGGCAGTTAATGAATTGTCCTTGCAAACGCTACAAAGTGCTACGGAGAAATCAGCCGATTGCTTGTCTTTTTCCCGCGACAGCCAATTCCTAGCTGCGGGCGGACAAGATGGAAAAGTGCGAATTTGGCGCGTTAATTCTGGGGAATTAATGGCTGATTTGGATAACCAGCGCGTCTGGGTTGATAAGTTAGCTTGGAGTCCCAACTGCAACCAGTTAGCTTTCAGTATGGGCCGCTACGTTCAAGTCTGGAATGCTGAGGATAATGTTGTTGAAGTAACGCTGAATTTCGAGTCATCATCTATCCTTGATTTAGCATGGCATCCGATGGTTCAATATCTGGCAGTTAGCGGCTATCAAGGTGTCAAAGTTTGGCATGGTGAAGACTGGGACGAAGACCCGGAAATTTTATCAGTACCCTCCGCAACAGGTGCAGTTTCTTGGTCGCCACAAGGGGAATATTTAGCTTGCGGCAATATGGACAATACTCTAATTGTTAATGAATGGGGTAATTTTGAACCGTGGGTAATGCAGGGTTTTCCTGGGAAAGTTCGGCAGTTAGCTTGGTCGGATAAAACTAATTCCTTGGGTGCGCCTTTGTTAGCTGCTGCGAGTTCTGAAGGGATTTCAGTGTGGGAAAAACACGCTGATGAAAGTGTCGGTTGGGATTCTTGGGGGTTAGAAGTGCATGAAAATGTGGTAAATGCGATCGCCTTTCAACCTAGCACATTTTTATTAGCTTCCGCATCCGCAGACGGTCAAGTTTGTTTGTGGTACGAAGCAGAACAATTGCTGCAAATTCTAGAAGGTGCAGAGGGCGGTTTTTCCTGTCTGGCATGGCATCCCGAAGGCCAGTTTCTCGTCGCTGGTGGCTGTGGAGGCGAATTGCTGGTTTGGTCATAAATCTATGCGCGGCCAAGGGTTCGGGCGGCGGTAAGTTCGCATAACGGGCGCACCAGTTTGACCAAAACATAAACAATTGAAAACTTTAGGACTTACCCACGGGTATCCAGAAACCGGGTTTTTCGAGCGTATACTTCGTTGCAGACTGCATCGAGTAAAAAACCCGGTTTCTAAGCGTCGAAGTGCGTCCTGGAGTGTTATCCTCTCTTTCTGGTCAAAATCCCTTGAGTGGGACTGAACAGCAAAGCTACTAAAAATAACCCAAAAACAACTAATACAATTGCCGCACCAGACGGCATATTCCAATAATAGCTGAGATACATACCAGTTACGCTAGCTGTAATTCCAATAATAGCTCCTAATCCCATCATTAAATGTAGCTCTTTTACCAACAAATACGCCGTTATTCCCGGCCCGATTAACAGCGAAATTACTAACAACGCCCCCACAGTTTGCAAACTCGCAACAATCGTCAGCGTAATCGCCGAAATCATCCCCAAATAAATCCAGTTTACAGGCAAACCGCAGGCTTGCGATCCCAGGGGGTCAAAAGTATAAAATAGCAGTTCTTTATAAAACATTTTAACGGTCGCCAAAATTATCAAAGTTATGACAAAAGTCTGCTGCACGTCAGCAGGCGCAACTGACAAGATATTCCCGAACAGAAACCCGTCTAAGTCTAATTTGGTTGTCCGCAAGAGGCTAATCAGCGTGATGCTAAGTGCTAAAAATGTAGATAAAATTAATGCCATCACAGCATCAATTTTTAGGCGCGATTGTGATTGAATCCACGCCATAATCCCGGCGCTGATAATTCCCGATATAAACGCGCCGATCGAAATATTGAAACCTAAATAAAAAGCCACCGGCAATCCGGGTAATACTGAATGGGCAATCATGTCAACCATCATTCCCATTTGCTGTACAATTAAATAGGAGCCAACAACGGCGCAGAGAATTCCTAGCAAAACGCCGACGGCGATCGCATTTCGCATGAACTCGAATTTGAGGGGCTCAATTAGCAAATTTAACATTGAATTAGGTCAATAATAGGATTTTTTCAACTACAATCCACTTCACAGGCGGGACGCCCGTGCCACAGTCAATTAATTGCACAGGCAAGATGCCCGTGCCACAATTAATTGCACAGGCAAGATGCCCGTGCCACAATCCACTTCACAGGCGGGACGCCTGTGCCACATTCAATTAATTGCACAGGCGGGACGCCTGTGCCACATTCAATTAATTGCACAGGCGGGACGCCTGTGCCACAATCCACTTCACAGGCGGGACGCCTGTGCCACAATCCACTTCACAGGCGGGACGCCTGTGCCACAATTAATTGCACAGGCGGGACGCCTGTGCCACATTCAATTAATTGCACAGGCGGGATGCCTGTGCCACAATTAATTGCACAGGCGGGACGCCCGTGCCACAGTCAATTAATTGCACAGGCAAGATGCCCGTGCCACAATTAATTGCACAGGCAAGATGCCCGTGCCACAATCCACTTCACAGGCGGGACGCCTGTGCCACAATCAATTTTAAAGATAAATCTTTTTTTGGTTACGCTGACACTAAACTTAAATCGTATCCATAGGCTTTTTGAATATTGGCGGCGGTGAGGACTTCCCGCCAGGAACCAGTCGCAATTAACTGCTTGTTGAGCAATAATAAATTGTCGTACTGTTTTAAAGTTTTGCCTAAATCGTGGCTGATTACTAGCAATGTTTTATTTTCGGCTTTAAGTTCGGCAAAAATATCGAAAATAATTTCTTCTGTTGCTTTGTCGATCGCGTTAAAAGGTTCGTCGAAGAAGAATAAATCGGCTTGTTGGGCGATCGACCTCGCTAAGAAAATCCGCTGCTGCTGTCCGCCAGACAGTTCGCCAATTTGCCGATCGCGCAAATCCCACATTCCTACCCGCAGTAAAGCAGCTTTTACCAATTCTTGCGACTGCTTCGAGGGACTGCGAAACCAACCAGTCTGGACGGTTCGCGCCATCATCACCGCATTCCACACCGTAATCGGATAATCCCAGTCAATTTGCGATCGCTGCGGCACATAAGCCACCCGCGACAACTGTTGCTTCAGCAGTCGCCCCTGATATTTCACCAAACCCCGACAGGCCGGGATCAATCCCAGCATCGCTTTCACCATCGTGCTTTTCCCCGCGCCGTTGGGGCCGAACACACCGGTTAATTGTCCGGGATCTAACTGGAAATTCACGCTGTTGATGGCCGAGATTCCTCGATAATTGACAGCTAAGTCTTGCACTTCTAACATAATCCGAGATTTTGAGAACGATTCTTGTTCGTAGCTACTACAATAGGATAACTCGAAAAAGCAATAACGATTATCGTTCCAAAGGTGAAAATGTTAAAGAACTGGGCTGGAAAAAGCGGCAGATTGTGCGGTGCGGCTGTTTTGGCAATTGGCTGCGGACTGGTTGGGTGCAGTGGAGGGCAGAACGCAACCAATCCGGTGTCAGAGAGTCCGGCCGCGACTCAAACTCAAGCCAGTCCCGCCGCCAACTTGCCCAAAGTCGTCGCCACGACTGGCGTTATCTGCAACCTAACTAGAGAAATCGCTCAAAGTTCGATCGACACCACCTGTCTAATTAAGCCGGGAGACGACCCCCACGCCTATCAAACCAAGCCGGAAGACCGCAAAGCGATTGAAACGGGCAATCTGATTTTATACGGAGGCTACAACCACGAACCAAGCATCATTAAGTTAATTGAATCTAGCAGTAATTCCGCACCCAAAATCGCCGTCCACGAACTCGCCGTTCCCAAACCCCTGATGGGCGAACACGAGCACGAACACGGCGAAGAGAAAGCGGAAAACAAACCCCATGCAGAAGGCGAAAAAGTCCCTGACCCTCACGTTTGGCATAACCCTCAAAATGGCATCCGTATGGTAGAAACTATTCGCGATGAATTGATCAAAGTTTCCCCCACGAATGCTCAACTTTATACAAAAAATGCAGCAAGCTTAACAGATGAGTTGCAAAAAATAGATACTTGGATAAAAGCTCAAATTGCGACTCTTCCACCAGAAAAACGCAAGTTAGTAACAACTCATGATGCTCTGAGTTACTATGCCGATGCTTACGGTTTGGAGATGGCTGGAGCTTTGCAGGGTGTGACGACTGAGGAACAGCCCACCGCCGCAAGAATTGCCGAATTGTCCTCAGAAATTAAGACCGCAGGAGTGCCGACAATTTTTGCCGAAACTACAACTAATCCGAAGTTGATGGAGACTGTGGCGAGGGAGGCAAATGTCAAAATTTGGGACAAAGAACTTTACAGCGACGAGTTGGGCGGCCCCGGCACGGGTGCTGATACATATCAGGGAATGCTGAAAACTAATACTTGCGCGATTATTTCTGGCCTCGGTGGCAATTGTACTTCCTTTGCCGGAGAAACTGCACCCAATTCCAAACCCTAGACTTTCTAAAGTTCGCCTACTAGCAACCACCTTATATTTCAAGAGGGTTCAGTTAAGCTTGATCCCCCCTAACCCCCCTTAAAAAGGGGGGACAAGAACTTACTCAAAGTCAACCCCTACTCCCCTTCTTAAGGGGGATTTAGGGGGATCTCCGAGGAATAAATAGTTTTAACCCAAGCGTATTGCCTTACATTTGTTGGGTACGCAGCAAAAAGCAGCGCTGGCAATCGCAGGGGTTTTCGATTGCAAACGCTGCGTTGGCTGCGATGACTTTAAGGTGAATTTTGCTCCTCGGTACTGGGGGGTTTTTGGCCAATTCCCAATTGTTTCTTAGAGGATTTTAAGTCTTTCCAAAGCATCTTAATATCTTTATAGGCTTTCTCAGCGCTAATTTTCCCCCCTGTTTCCAGCGAGCAAATATAAGTTATTTTTTGAGCAAACTCCTGCAAGTTGGCATTAAACGCCAAGTTTTCTGGCGTGAAATCACCGTAGTAGCGATTGCGAGGATGTAAAAAATCTTCCCGCTCTTTCATTGCCCCCTCCTAATTAAACTTTTGGTATTCAACTTTTGGTTCGGTCTCTGCTGTTAATAGCACTATTTGTACTCAGTATCGCGGCGCTAACTTGCTTCTATTGTATTGCGTAAGTAGCAGTTGTGCTTTTTGGCTCTGTATTTAGTCTATTAATGCAGTCTTAACCTTAAGTTAGCTTTATTTTAACTTTTCTTTAACCTAAAAGCAAAAAAATTGGGAAATGCGCGGTTCGCATCTCCCTTTAGATATATTTGGCAGTTGGTGATTAATCTTTTGTGAAGCCGAATATTTATTTGTTGCACTCGCAGCCGGTGTGGCCGCAGCCTTGGCCGTTGGGGTGCCCGTTAGCGCAAGCACTGGAACAGTATGTTTTGCCGTCTTTTTCAATGGCTTCGCTGGGGCTGACCACGCACGAACATGAAGGACAGGCACATTTTGTTTGGGTGGCGGTAGTCATTTGAGCTTCTCCTGGTGGGGTTGTTTATCTCTACTAATATCTGAACACATATTCAGATATTAGTCAAGGGAATGTAAAAGTTTTGTTACAAAAGGTTTGTCGATCGCACTAAAATGAAAATGAGAATTAAAACTAGCCGGGAAAAGATGTCACCCAACTCTGCTGTTAATGGAGCGATAAGTCAGCCTCCCGCACAAAACGATACACCAATGTGCGATCGACCGCACTTGGTTGACAGTGTGCGGGCCGGGGACATCCAAACACAAGTTCTCAACACCGCAAAAGCTCAGCGGATGGCTGAGTTTTTCAGTCTTTTGGGAGATGCGAATCGGCTGCGGCTGCTGTCGGTTTTGGCAAAACAAGAACTGTGCGTGTGTGACTTAGCTGCGGCGTTGAGTATGAGCGAGTCAGCAGTATCGCACCAGTTGCGGGCATTGCGGGCGATGCGGTTGGTAAGTTACCGCAAGGTTGGGAGACAAGTTTTTTATAGTTTACTCGATCGCCACGTTTTTGAACTTTACCAAGCCGTCGCCGAACACTTAGACGAAGAATAATCTTTTGGGCATTGGGCAAACAGGGCATTGATAATGGATTTAAAATTCTGTAGGGGCGGCTTTTACGAATAATCTCGGCCTAAGATTAATAATCTGGTAAACCCGCCCCCCCCCAACTAGATATTAATCTTGGACGGTGTGGCCTGTCACCACCACCGCCTGTTTAATTGATTCTTCAGAAGCTTGAGCCTCAACCGTAACAGTCTTAGCTGCGACATCCACATTGACAGTAGCTTCGGAGTCAACAGTTTTGATGGCTTTGGTAATTGTATCACCGCAGCCGGAACAGACGATCGAGGGAACGTTAAGTAGTATTGCCATAATTAAGCAAAATTTCGTAGATGACAGTATTATTTTTTATTTTAATCTAAATTCGTGAAACACGCGCTTTCCCCGATTCCGGCAGGGGTTTAAACCCCTGCCTCAAAGCTCAATTCGGTTAAAACTGATATGTTGCACCATTCTCAATTAGCCTTTTATGAACAGGCAAGATGCCTGTTCCACAAGAAAATCTACTCTTTGTGGAACGGGCCGGAGAGCCCGTTCTTGAGAATGGTGCAAGATGTGAGTTAAAACTGATATGTTGCACCATTCTCAATTTATGAACAGGCAAGATGCCTGTTCCACAAAAGATAAATTTTATTGTGGAACAGGCATCTTGCCTGTTGCTGACAATGGTGCAAGATATCGGTTAAAACCGAATGTAGAGTTTGACGTTAAAAATTATAGATTATTTCCTACTAATATCACTTCAAACTTAATACCTCAGAGTGCACATTAATATCGGGTATGCAGCGGCCAACGGCGGCGGCTACAGGCCGCAAACTCGCAACTAAATCAATCATATCTGGTAAAGAAAGAGCTTGCCGCGCGTCAGAAACGGATTTTTCCGGTTGCGGGTGACATTCAATAATTAATCCGTCTGCACCGCAAGCAACCGCTGCTTTGGCTAGTGGTGCGACTAATTCTCGCTTGCCGACGGCGTGAGAAGGGTCTACTATTACTGGCAAATGAGTTAACTGTTTCAGTGCTACGACTGCACCTAAATCTAATACATTCCGCGTGTAATTGTCGAAGCTGCGGATGCCTCTTTCGCAGAGAACTACATCAGGATTTCCGTGACTGAGAATGTATTCGGCGGCCATCACAAATTCTTCGATTGTGGCTGACAAGCCGCGTTTTAGCAGGACTGGTTTTCCGGCTTGACCGATCGCCTTTAGTAACTCGAAGTTTTGCATATTCCGACTGCCTAGTTGCAGCATATCAGCATAGGTGACAACTGGATCGATTTGGGCGATCGACATTACCTCTGTCACCACGGGTAAACCGTAACGCCGGCTGACATCGGCTAAAATTTCCAGTCCCTCAATTCCCATGCCTTGGAAAGCATAGGGAGATGTGCGAGGTTTGTAGACTCCGCCTCGCAAAGCTTGCACGGATGCGGCGGATAGTTGGCGGGCGACTGTTTCCATTTGTGCGGAACTTTCGACGGTACAGGGGCCACCGATGATTAATAATTCTGTGCCGCCGACTGAGACTGTTTCTGAGAGTTTGACAATTGTTTGGTGTTCGGGATGAGATTTGGTGACGAGTTTGGCTTCTAACATGAGGGAATTTTCCTGGGAAATTTAAGTGGGTGGTTGACAACAAAAAACCCGGAACTTTTAAGAGTTCCGGGTTGGTGCGAAAAGACAGCGCGACAATTTACCCAGAACTCTTGTTGGGCCAAAAATAAAAGCTGTTGTACCAGTTACTAAATAATGTCATTGCTGTTTTCGCTTGTACTCGATTGGTTGTTGGGGAAAGAAGTAGAAAAAACAAAACCGCAGGTGTTAATCTGCGGTTCGCCCGGATGTTCACAGTGAATTGTAAATTCACTCCGGGCGAACTTGGGGGTACCAAAAATAAAAATAGCTGTTGGCTGTGAACTTGGCTGTGAACATAGCTGAAGTGCTGCGATTTGTGGGTTAAACACAATACTATTCGATAACCTAGCACAGACTGGTAGCAATGTCAAGCATTTTTTTGCAAAATGTATGGAAACGGCAATGGCGTTTAAGTCGCAATACGGTTCAGTTAAGGAAAATTGTAGCGAAAATGTTGGGTTTCTATTTTGAGAAAAAGATTTGTAGGGGCGGGTTTCACAAACAATCATCGTCAATAATCCACAATCTCGTAAACCCGCCCCCACCCAACGGTAAATCGATATATACGTTTGGAGGATGGGATGAAATCAAGGTTCATGTAGGTTATTGGTGGGGTGGGGCGGGTTTATTTAGATTGTTTGTATT
>NZ_JAUBTI010000041.1:0-29508 GCF_036702415.1 Microcoleus sp. D3_18a_C4
GGCTTGAGCGTAGTGATTGGTAACAGTCACGCTACGTTCTTAGGGGAGAGTGGTACAGTGATGTATTCCACTCTTACCCGACCATTCTTTTGGTCAAAGTTAAGAGTATCACCCGGAGATGAGGATGAGATATCTACAGAAGTTAACAATACTTCATCCCCCAAAAGATCTGATGCTTCGGCTGTTCCGTTTCCTAAATAGCCAAAGATGCCCAGAGTACCAGGACGGCCTCCTTGGAAACTGGATATCTTATCCTGAAAGATAGCACTACGAATAATTGTGTTAGGAGCAAGAAAAAAGTTGCTAATATTAAATTCAGCAAACCTGGCTGTTACACTACCCGGCCCGTATGACACGTGCTCATCCCCAGGGATAAGCCTAACGTCCTCATAAACACCCATCTGATACAAACTTGCGGTCGCTCCAAATTGGATAGTAGGTGTCAAGGTAAATGTAGCTGCTTTAACTTCTTCGCTTGTTCCCAGAACAAAACCTAGAGCGGTGCAAACAGAGGCAACGGCAACTTTGCGGTATAGATTCTTCATACAAACTACATTTCCTTTTGTACTAAACAACTTGACTAAAAAGCCCATTTAGTAATCAAATTACCTAAATACTAGCTAGCTTACTGAAAAAACCATAATTCTTTATTTAACTTATTCAATCTTAACTAGAAAGTTAGCTGAATCAATGCTCTAAAGAGCAAGTAACGATCGCCATTATCAAAACAGAACCGCTGCGACCATCGCCTCAAACCAAATCATCCATCCATCCATCCACACTCCGAACAATCCCGATGAACAGGTGGCGTTTCCTATTTGGGATAAGTCATTTCGCAGCGGGGACATTGACCAGTAAACAGTGGGTGGGTATCCAAAAGTTCTAACTGTTGTTCCAAAGTCCACCCCTATCTCGGTTGCAGGATGAGTTCGCCGTTGTAGTAGCTTGCACCTTCGGGTTCCCATAGTTCCTCCGGCGGGGCGTTGGGGTTGACGGGGTGACAAGCAGGTTGAAAGCAAAGCTGCGTCAAGGTTTTGAGTTGAGTGACCAAGCGAAAATATCTTCGCGGGCGTGAGTGAATAAAAGAGAATGGCGAGATCATTTGAATCAGGTTCAAGGATCTCTCGGAGGATCTTATGAGTAAGATAAGCCTGTCAATAATCCGCTATCTTTTTTGAGGTTCAGGGGCTTCAATGCTTTTACCATCAAGATTCCAGAGGCGTTGTCACCCCCTCAATGATTTTTCCCCTCTCCCCCTCTCCCCCTCTCCCACTCTCGCCTATGGGTAGCAGCTTATTATATCAAGTCTGATAGTGAATACCCTCTAAGTTGGGTTGAGGAATGAAACCGAACACTATCGATTTTAGATTTTAAATTTGTCCTCGCATCTAAAATCTAAAATCTAAAATCTAAAATCGGATCACTTGCCCGAAATCATTTTCCCCAGGGTTTCCGGCAAGTGAATTATATGTTGGAAAAGCTGATTTGGGCCGATGCCAAACAATAACTGCATCGCCAGCACAATTGCTGCTAAACCAATCGCTGTCCCGATGCTGGCTTTCAATACTTTAAAAGCCCAATTAAAGACTAGCCAAGATACAAGTAAGGAAGCAATTAAGATAATTATTTCTATTGGCATATAACATTTTAACTCTATTTTAACTCTACATAAATTACGTATCAATACCAAAGAAAGCGGGTTTTTTCTCTGTGTTAAAAGCTCAATTTCAGTATTTCCGTAAAAAACCCGCTTTCTGCGTCCAGGACTGTACTTATTACTTTAAGCAATACTGCCGCGCTTCCGTGTTTCCTTATAAGAAATTCCGACATTTTTTAAGCCGGCTTTAATCATTTGCTGCTCTAACAAAGCGAAAAAGCGAGTTCGATCGCCCCCCGTGACTACCGCTTGATTGTGAGCTTCTGCTAGCGTCACCGGATACCCGCCCCCTTTGTGTACCTGAGCCAGCATCATTCCTAATGCTAAATCTAGCTGTGCTGTATCTTGTGCTACCCATTCCGGCACTTCTATTCTAGCAATTTCTGTGCCAACGTGAACGTAACAGAAATAGACGGAATTAAGACCGTACAAATCTAAAATTCGAGCTTGGGATTTCCACAAAGGGCTTCTTTGTCCCGGTGAGAGGATTGTTGCCCACAAGATGGCATCCCGCAAGGGTTCAAATTCTTGACAAGGTGCTTTTTCGGCGAAAGAAATTGTGGCGGCAAATCCGACGTTCGGGCAATTTGTCATGCAGTCTGGGACTTCGTGGGTGCAAGCTTCAAACCGTAAAAAAGATAAGCTTTCGCTGCTGCGAGAAGCGCTTAAGTATCCTAATAGCGGAATTCCTGCTAAACGCAACTTGTCCCAAGCTTCTAAAATTGGTAGCAAAATTTGATCGCGCGCTTCGCTGGGTAACTGTTCCAAAAACCAATAAATTAGGGAACCGTCTACCATTGCTAAAGCTGGCGCGGGCAATTTATTGTCGTTAACTTTTGCCCAATTGCAGCCCATTTCTGCTAAGGCAATTGCTTCGGAAACTGCTCGCCGGTATCCCATCCATTCTTCGGTTCTAATTCCCCACTGTCGCGAACCGTACAAGTCTTCGGGTTTGTAGAAAACCTCGGGTACGCTGTCTAAAACTGGATGGCGGCTTTGTCCGTAGTGCAGCATGACTGTGCCGACGTTTAGCAGGTAGCAGTAGGCTATTTCGTGATGGTTGGGGGAAATTTGCGATCCGTCTGTGGCAAAGACTGTGTGAGAGGCGGGGGGTGCGGTGATGTAGGTACGATCGGACAATGGCTCGATCGGCGTGGCAGCATTGAATAAAGTGCGATCGCGCCAATTCTCTTGCAATTCCACCAATTTTTCCTGTTCCGCTGCAGCCTTTACCAGCAAATTCTGAGCCACTTCCAAACGTTGGCGAGCGGCAGCCGCTTCCACATTCAAATGTTGGCTCATTCCCTGCATTGCCTTGGCTGCTTTAGTTAAATCGAGCATGGGTTTTAAGTCTCAATATTAGAAAGCTTTCAAGCTGAGAAATTATCAAAACACTTTTCAATTTTTTGGTTCCGAAGCTTGTTTTTTTGTCACACACGCGGTTTGATCAACTAAAATACTTCGTACCCGCCCCCAGAAATAGTAAAAAAACCGGGTTTTTGAGGTCAAGAGTACCTGAAAAAAAAAACCTTTTTTTTTGTCGAGATCCTTGCTTTTTTGAGGAATTTCTGTTATATTTATCTTATAATGGGATGGTTGCAAAAATAATATTTTTGCAACCATCCCATTATATTAATATACCATGTCTGCGCCGCAAAAGTCAACAAAAAAGATGTAAAATTTTGTGATTTTTTTTAACTCTGAAAAGCGAAAAAACTCACAACTGTCAACAAATCTAACATCAACAGTCGATCGGCAGCCAATCGGCAAAATCTCCGGCAAACTGGGACAGAGAAAGCAATTGCACTGGTGGATTTTGAGCCACAGATTCCCGTTCGGGCAAAGTATTGTAACCCCAATCAGCCAAAAATAACCTCACCTGAGATAAATCCGGCTGCTGCTTCACCGACAGCAAAGTTTTTAACCTGTCTTCCACAAACCAAATAGTCGAATCTTTGCCAGACGCGGCCAAAAATTCCCGCAAAATTTGGTGTTTCGGCTTGTTGTATTCCTTACCAAAAATCAACTCCGGCGGCATTTGTACGCCTGCTAGCTGCAAAAGTTCCCGCACAAAACGGCCTTCCTTTGTAGTGACGATCGCGACTTTCACCGAACTCTCCTGCAACGAGTGCAAGCGATCGGCAACCCCTGGATAAAAGCGGTGCAAAGACAGCCACCCCGCTAAATCCTCAGCAATCCAATTATCACGCAATCCGTCTAACATAGCGCCGACAGACTGCGCTTTCAAATTATTTTCGGTCAACAAATACGGTACTATAGTGGGCCACTCTAGCAAAATTTGCTCTGGAGAAATTCCTGTCAGCAGTGCGCGGATCAGCAGCGGCATTTCCCAACCGGTTTCGATAGCGGGCCGCACTCGGTAAAAACTCAAAGCTAAATCTGGATCGGGCACTGTTTCGACTGGTTTCCAGATTTGACAGTAGGTACGCCAAGCGGTTTGGAAATATTCGATTAGTCCGTCACAAATCACACCGTCAAAATCAAGAGCTAGAATTGTCGGAAAGTTATTAGCCATCAATCGATTTTAGATTTTAGATTTTAGATTTTGGATTGAAGAATTGGAGAATTGAAGAAAGCGAACTCACTGATGAATCCTGGGACTTGTTATGGGAGCATCTCAGTTTTGTAAAAAGCATTTTTTTTATTGTAGTGCGAGCGTCCCGCTCGCGTATTGTACAATACGCGAGCGGGGACGCTCGCACTGTAAATGCAAAACTGAGATGCTCCGCTTGTTATCGGATACTATTTTTTGGTTGTACCAGGATAAAGACGGGGGCTTGTACCCTGGCTGCTTTCGGTCACTGGATTGAAGCATTGAAGAATTGACTGTGCAAACACTCAGCAATGATTGGTGAAGAGTGCGTATTAAAAAGACTGAACTAGCGGTTGAGCGGCAATCGATTCTAGTCCTTGGGACTTCAACAATTGCGTCCACTCGGTCGTCAGCCGCGAATCATCGGGTGCGAGGCGCCGCATTTCGGCTAGAGTAGCAATAGTCTCGTACCAAATCCCATTTTTAGCATAAGCAATCACCTTAGCCATAGGGTCGGGATTTGCCAAATCGTTCTTGAGATTTGCCGGGGGTTCAATTCGCTGCATCCATCCTTTAACAATATAATCTCCAGAACGCTCCAGAGGAGCGCAGGCTAGTGCAAACGACCACACATATCGCTTACCAACCTCAATATTTTTTGTCTTGTCTTTCTGAGAAAGGCTAACTCCAACAATTCCGGCTTTGTCATTTTTTAAAGTAGTTTCGTAAACTACTTCGGATTCATCTGCGTTTAGCAAAATAAACTCTACTTGAGCTGCCGGTTGAGAAACATATACAAAAAATGTTGGCGACTCTGTTAGCGTTAAACCAATATTGCTTTCAGGTACTAAGGGAGTAATGAATAAGCCATCCCGTAACTTACAGCCTCGATGCGTCCCCCCTTGCCGGTTGTCGGGGGCTGTGACATCAGGAGGTTTGAAATTAACATTCTGACTCAGGAGAATGGGTGCAGGTACAGCCTGCATCGGTGTAAGCAAACTGGGGAGAGTAACGGCGATCGCCAATACAGTCATCACCAGTGAAGTAAAATGTATAAAACGTTTCATTTTTCCACCCACTTGTAAAAATATTTATAGAGCGCATTTCTAATGTTAACCCGGAGTTTTAGCTCCGGGCGCGATCGAGTAAATGGGTCAATTTTCACATCGCCATCGGCAGATCGACCAAACTTCAAGAAATAGCGAGATTTAAAGAGGCGCAACCAGTGGTTGAGCTGCAACAGATTCCAGTCCTTGGGACTGCAACAATTGCGTCCACTTGGCTGTCAGCTTCACATCCCCCGGTGTCTGGCGCCGCATTTGGGCTAAAGTAGCGATAGTTTCGTACCAAATCCCATTTTGAGCATAAACGTTGAGCCTAGTCATGGGGTCGGGATTTGCCAAATCGCTCTTGAGAGTTGCCTGCGGTTCAATTCGCTGCACGAAGCCTTTAACAACTAAATCTGCCGATCGGTCTTCGGGGTCGCAAACCATCGAAAATGACCATACGTATCGCTTGCCAACTTCCAGGGATTTGTTGTTGTCCACTGTAGCAGGAATACTAACTCCAACAATCCCGGATTTGTCAAGTTTAAAGGTTTTTTCGTAGACTACTTTGTCTTCCTTTTCGTTGAGCAAAGTAAACTCTATTTCGGGCGCGGTGTTAGGAATATAGACAAAAATTGTGGGAGAATCTGTTAGGGTTAAACCGATATTAGTTGGAGGCACTAAAGGAGTAATAGATAAACCCGCTGGGCAAAGCTTGTTGCCACGATGTGTCCCTCCTTGTCTGTTGGCGGGGGCTGTTACGTCTGGAGGCTGGAAATCAAAATTTTGACTCAGCAGAAGCGGCTGGGATTGTGCGCGCATCGGTGCAAGTGAAGTGGGTACGGTAGCTGCGATCGCAGATACGGCGACAGCAAGTGTAGCCCGATGTAGAAAACGTTTCATTTTGTTGTACCTTTCAGTATAATTGCAAACACAGGCATTCGCTGATGGCGACAAATATTTTTGAGATGCTAGTCGAGGGCGCAGATACACAATTTAAACCTTTACATATCATCAATAACATTAATTAATTCGATCGGCAAGTGGATTCTCCGTCCGAAAAATCAGATTGCCTCGGTCGCAAGTATCATTGGATACAGTTGCTCGCCACGTACTGTAAATTTTTGTAACAAAGCGGTCGGATTTTCCGAGTGTTCTAAGATGGAGGAAGTCTCTAGCAGGGGGAAATGTGAAACAACTGCTGTTCCAGAAACGAGTCAAACTTTTATGCGGGGATAATGAGTAAAATATCTAACAAAATTCGATCGGCAGCGACTCAATTGAGTCAAAGGTATAAACCATCACTAGCATTGGCTAAGTCTGTATTAATTGCCAGCGCGGCAGTAACATTATCCTTGATGGGGGCCAGACAGCTAGGAATACTCGAATCAGTAGAATTAAGCGCTTACGACCAAATGGTGAGGTGGCGTCCCGATGAACAGCCAGACTCGCGTTTGCTAGTTGTGGGGATTACCGAAGCAGACATTCAGAAACTGAATCAGTGGCCAATATCCGATCGCACAATAGCTGAAATCTTACAAAAACTCGACAAAATGCAGCCGGCAGTCATCGGTTTAGATGTACTGCGAGACGTACCTTTAGGAGAGGGGCGCGAGGAATTAACCAAAGTTTTACAAAAAAGCGATCGAATTATCGGGGTATGTTTAGTCACCGACGGAAGCCCGGACAATCCCGGTTCTCCGCCTGCGCCGGGGCTGCCAAAAAACCGGGTGGGATTTGCCGATTTCGGAGTCGATCCGGGTGGCATACTCCGCAGGGCTTTATTATTTATGAAACCGCCGACAATTGAGGGCAACTCCTCGGCCCAAAAACATCTTTGCAATGACAATTCTCAAGTTTTAGCTTCCTTCAACCTCCAGCTAGCACTCCGCTACCTGCAAGGGCAAAAAATCTATCCCAAACTGGCACCAGATCAATCTTTATGGCTGGGAAACACCCAATTAAAACAACTAGCAAGCAATGACGGAGGATACAAAAATGCCGATGTCAGGGGATATCAAATATTAATTAACTATCGTTCCAGGCGGCAAGTCGCAAACCAAGTCAGAATTACCGATGTTTTAGAAGGGAAAGTTGACCCAAATTTAGTTAAAGATAAAATAGTTCTCATCGGTTACACCACAGAAACCGTTAAAGATTTATTTTATACTCCTTACAGTGGGCGACAGCAAAGCAACCAATTCATGCCTGGTATCGTGGCACACGCACAAGTAGTCAGCCAAATTTTGAGTACAGTTTTAGACAACAGACCGATGTTTTGGTTTTGGCCGGAATGGGCAGAAATCTTGTGGATTTCGGCATGGTCAATTGTGGGAGGAACCTTGGCATCGCGGATGGCTCACCCAGCGAAGTTGACAGTGACATTCGGAGCGCTGCTGTCGGGGTGCTGCGCGCTCAGCTTTGGGATTTTTCTGTTGGGAGGGTGGGTGCCTGTGGCAGCGCCAGCCTTAGCATTAATCTTAACTGGCGGTAGCATAGTATCAGCAGAGAGATTTAATAAAGCCGGATACGGGAAAGCAATTAGCGATCGAGTAAAACAAGTCTTCAAAATCGAAATAGACCAAGCCAAAAAAGAACAGCAAGTCGCAGAAATCACAGAATCTGATTTCTTTAAAGAATTGCAGCAAAAGAAAGATAAACTGAGGATTAGCAAACAAGAAACCTCTGAAAAAACACCTTCCGAACCCCAAGAAATAACTGCAAGTACCCCAGAGCTTCCCAAGGCCGAAAGTCAGACAGACGACTACCTAGCTCAGTTGCAGGAAAAAGCCAAACAGCAGAAGCAGCGCGCCGCCGTGACTGAATCGGAAAGCGACTCTCAAACGGGTGTCCCGATCGATACCCGTGGTGGTGCTGCTAGTTCAGCCGAAACCAAACTCGATGACGAGTTGAGCGATTTGCAAACCAAAGCCAAACAGATGCGGCAGCGCAGGGGCGCCCAAAAGATGATAAAAGATGAAAAAATTGATACTTTCACAGATAAGGAGGATTTGGGGGGGAAGGAAGAATGACCGACAACTCTACTGCATCATCGAGAATTGCATCATAATGGGTTCTCGCAGTTTCTTACCCTAATACGCAGATCATGTCCAAAATCATCTCTGTCCACTCTTACCGGGGCGGAACTGGCAAATCGAACACGACAGCAAACCTGGCATCTATTATCGCTCGCGGCGGAAATCGGGTCGCCATTGTGGACACAGACATTCAATCACCGGGGATTCACGTGCTGTTCGGTTTCAGCGAGAGCAACATGGATCGCTGCCTGAACGATTACCTGTGGGGCCGCTGTCCGATCGCCGATACGGCCTACAATGTGAGTTCGCTACTGCCAAAATTAGCCAGTAACGGCACCCTCTACCTGATTCCTTCGAGCATTAAAGCAGGGGAGATAGCGCGAGTTTTGCGGGAAGGCTACGATGTGGGACTGCTTACCGACGGCTTTCAAGAACTGATCGAGGTTTTGAACTTAGACTACCTATTTATAGACACGCACCCGGGGCTCAACGAAGAAACCCTCCTCAGCATCACCATTTCCGACATCCTGCTGCTGATTCTGCGTCCGGATCAGCAAGATTTTCAGGGAACGGCTGTCACGGTAGATGTAGCCCGCAAATTAGAAGTTCCCAAGATTTTGATGACGATCAATAAAGCCCCTGAATCCCTAGATTTCGAGGATTTGAAGCAACAAGTAGAGAGTATTTACAACATCCCAGTGGCAGGGGTACTGCCCCACAGCGACCAGATGATGCTGCTCGCCAGCAAGGGAGTGTTTGCGCTGCACTTCCCTAACGACCCTCTAACTAAGGTTGTGGAAGGGATTGCCAAACAGATTGTGGGATAATTGGTGCAGCGAATGCCGATCGCCCGCCCAGGAGTTTCGCTTTCGCTCTCCATTCCTGCGGAGCGATGTCCTCCTGCGTAGCCCGAATATTTGGTTAAAGAGTCAAGAGAATCGCGACAAAATGAGATACAAATAGATTATGAGAATTTGTTAAAAAACTTTAGGAGGAGAACTCATGGAATTTGACTTCCGCATACTAATAGTATTGATGCCCGTATTGTTGGCGGGCGGCTGGGCTGCTTACAACATCGGCAGTATAGCTCTCAAACAAGTGCAGAAAATGTTGAACAAGCAAGCTTAAACTCAGCCTCTTTTCAGGTAATTCCGCAGCCGACTGTTTTTTGAGATACAAAACAGTCGGCTGATTTGTGCATGGGCTCTGCTTAAGTGATGGCTGATTTTTGGCGGGCAATTTACGACTGCAGACAGATAGGGCGAAAATAACAGAAAAGTTATATTGAAAGATTAGGTAGAAACCGGGTACGCTCAAGCAAAATACTTTGTTGCAGCAAACGAGCCTGGGTAAAAAAACCTAGCTGTGAAAGCAGGGCGATCGTGTAAGTTCGGATTTTGATTTTTTGAACTCTACTCAGGATTTATGAGTAGAGTTCCATAAAAATATTTGGTAAGCACGTTATCGCAGAAAATATGAGACAATCACAAAAGTATTTGCCCTAACAATCGCCCTAAAAACTACGAAGTTTAACTCGTAGGGAAGATAGGTCAAATTGTCAATGTTAAATTCCTATATCTTTAGATAGATTATGCTTTTTCCCCGATCGAGCGGCATGCTAGTCCACCCCACATCCTTTCCCAGTCGATTTGGCATTGGGGACTTGGGAATAGAAGCATATCGCTTTATTGACTTTTTAGTTGAGAGCGACCAGCAATACTGGCAGGTATTGCCGCTGGGCCCGACAGGATACGGAAATTCTCCTTATTCGTGCTATTCAGCAATGGCGGGAAATCCGCTGCTGATCAACCCAGAAATGCTGCGGGACGCTCAATGGCTCGCCGATGAAGACTTCGCTAATTTACCAGAATTTCCGCTCGATTATGTAGACTTCGAGCGGGCGATCGCCCTGAAAGTGCCTTTGCTAAAAAAAGCTTGCGAAAACTTCAAAGCCAAAGCATCCCCGCTCCAGCAAAAAGAATTCTCAGGTTTTTGCGAAAGCAAAGAGAATTGGCTGGAAGATTACGCCTTATTTATGGCACTAAAAGATCACTTTGGCGGTGTTAGCTGGAACAATTGGGAACCAGAAATTGCCCGTAGAGAGCCAGAGTCGCTAGAGAAGTGGCGCCAGCAGCTAAATGCTGAGATTTATTACTACAAATACGTCCAGTTTGAGTTTTTTCGCCAGTGGACCGAGTTGAAAGGCTATGCTAACATGCGGGACATTAAAATTATTGGCGATATTCCGATTTATGTAGCTCACGATAGCGCGGATGTATGGTCTAATCCAGAAATATTTTGCTTGGATGAAGCCACCGGAGAAGCAGCTTTAATGGCCGGAGTTCCCCCAGATTACTTCAGCAATACAGGTCAATTGTGGGGCAACCCCGTATACAATTGGGAGAAGTTGCAAGCCACTAATTTCGAGTGGTGGGTGCAGCGTTTTGAAGCGATTTTCGCTTATGTAGACGTGACTCGGATCGACCACTTTCGAGGATTTGAGGCTTACTGGGCGGTGAAGCGCGGGCAAGAAACTGCTATGTACGGAGAGTGGATTAAAGCGCCGGGAACAGCTTTGTTGGATCTAATTAATGAAAAGTTTGGCAACTTGCCAATTATCGCGGAGGATTTAGGGGTAATTACTCCAGAAGTGGAAGCTTTGCGAGATCGGTTCGAGTTTCCGGGAATGAAGATTTTGCAGTTTGCTTTTAACTCAGGCCCGGGGGAGCCTTTTTTGCCTTTCAATTACGATCGCAACTGCGTAGTTTACACCGGCACTCACGACAACGACACGACTGTCGGATGGTTCAATCAACTGCAACACTACGAAAGAGATGACGTTTATCGTTATTTGGGCTGCATCGATCCCCAAGGAATTCACTGGTCTTTAATCCGCATGGGTTGGATGTCTGTTGCTAATTTGGCAATTGTGCCGTTTCAAGACTTGTTGGGTTTGGCTACAGACGCGCGGATGAATTTTCCGGGGAAAGCAGAGGGAAATTGGGGCTGGCGGTATCGACCTGAAGCTTTGAATTGGGAAGTGCGCGATCGGCTCAAAACTATGACTTACATCTCCGGGCGCGCTCCTAATAAACATTGATTGTCGGTAAGGGGTAGTTGGTAGTCGGTAATTGCTAATTGTTAATGGGTAATATCAAATCTGTTAGCATCGGAATTATTCCTATCTCTATTCTCTTCATCGGCGTGAATCTGCGTCAATCCCTTGTCCGGGGCGGTTCAGAAATTCTATTTTTTTCACCGCAGATGAGGGCAGATGCAACACAAATTAACGCAGATGAGTTAGAGCTATTCCGGTTGCACCCTCCCTGATTCTTGATTGGTGACTGGATGGATTTGACTATTCCGAGGCAACCGGATTTGATCTAATGGGTAATTGGTAATTGGTAATGAGTGAATCAAGACGGACATTCTAATTAAACTCTGTGGACTGCCCCCTATTACCTATTACCCATTAACCATTACCAATTAACACTCAACCTTCATTCTTGGGCGGTGCTGAAGGATTGAGTTCGTTGGCTTTAAACACAACTTCTTTGGCGACTCCAGGGGCTCCGAGTGGTTCGGCTTGTCCGTTATTAACAGCAACCATTACCCCGCCGGCGTTACCTGCTACCACTACTAATTGCTTTTGAGCCCCCCAAGTGCGAACAGTCCCGGTCGGCAAAGTTCCCTCAAACTCTGTTTTACCATCGACTTCAACCTGCATCCACGATTCTGCTTTAAAAGTGACGTTAACCATCACTGGTTTATTGCCAGATTTATTTGAATTTTGACCGGTTCTTACTGCTTCGACAGCCTCGTAACTATCGGGTTTCTGATTTTGTGAGGCTCTCGATGCCTCAGCAGCGGCGCGAGCTTGTTCTTGCTGACCAAGCGCTAGTTCTTCGGCTCCCGCACCGTTTTTTGCGGTAATAGAACCGCTCATCAACTGAGATAAGACATTGACCGAACAGATAATTAGAAATGTGTAAAAGAGGTAGAGGTGCATCGGCCGCAACTGAGGCCCATCTTGCCAGGATAGCTTGGTTCTCGATCGGGGCGGCGGTTCGATCGGGAAAAATTCGGCAAACTGATTTGGGTCCAAACCCATTGCTTCAGCGTAGCGCTTGATCAAACCCTGAGTGTAGACGGGTTCGGGAAGTTGGTCGAGTTGACCGTCCTCGATTGCTTGTAGCAGATTCCGCCGAATCATTGTTACCACGGCTACTTTGTCCAAACAAATCGACTGCTGTTCGCGGTACTGACGGAGTTGAGTTCCAATTTCCGCTAGCTTCTTCTGAGCTGTTTCTGGCTCTTGGGAGTGCAGTTTCTGCTTAGTTGTTTTGAAGAATAAAAACAATAAATTCTTTGTCATATGCTGTGCTCCGGGGAATTTACTGGCACGCTTATTGATGTTAGGTTGACTAGATTCCATAAATAAATAATTTCCGCATCTTCTAGGGGTCGGCAGCAGCCTGGTGGCAATATTGGCGCACCGGGCCGCTGCAATTGAATCGGGCCAATGGCTGTGCGGTGCAGGCGCACCACGGGATATCCCAACAGCTCGGCTGTTCGCCGAATCTGTCGGTTTCTGCCTTCTGATAGAATTACTTCTAACAGAGTTTGGTCTTGCGCGCGATCGATAACTTTAACTTTCGCGGGCAAAGTTTTTCGGCCGGACAAGATGATGCCCTGACGCCACGTTTGTAGTATGGGTTCCGGGGGATCGCCGCTCACCCAAACCTGATAAGTTTTGGCGATCGAGTGACGCGGATGGGTCAAACAAAATGTCAGCTTACCATCATTGGTGAGCAAGAGGGCGCCGGTGGAATCTGCATCTAAGCGTCCTACGGGGTGGATGCCTTGACCGGATCGCAGTTGTGGTGGCAGCAAGTCAAGAACTTTCGATCGGGCCCTTGGATCGCTGCAAGTAGAAACTACGCCTGCAGGTTTGTTGAGCAACAGATAGACCTGTGCGGGTCGATCCGTTGGTTTCACCGGGACTCCATCGACTTGGATGAGATCGCGATCGGGATTCGCTTTTTCTCCTAACCGAACAATATTGCCATTAACTCGGACTCGTCCAGCTACAATCATCTGTTCTGCAAGACGACGAGAGGCAATGCCCCACTGGGCGAGGATTTTTTGCAGCCTTTCATCAGACATGACGGGAGTGTGGAAATCCCCAACGAACCAGCGGTGGGGAGGAAACACGACACGGTTAATTGATTAACCGTACTAGCAATGCTCAATTCCTGATTGGGAATAAATTATAATGCTGACCAATTATTACAGGACGGCCAGCCTGGCACAGATTGTCCTTGTGCCCGGTGCAGATTGTCCTGATGGCATTACCCTGAATGCTGTGCAAAAACTACGAAAAGACTCGCGGCAGGCACAGGTTTGCACCGTTGGTTTGCGGCTGGTGTGAGAGGTGTGGGTCTGACCCGACCATAAACCAACACTACCATAAATCCCGTACTGCTGGTTAAATTTATACGCTCGATCGCGAATTTTTCATCGGGATCGCACAACTCGTGAACTACCCAAAGAGCCCAAGGCGACAAAGCTGAGAATTTTTCTGCTTCTGGCATGGCTGATGCCAGATTTCTGCTTGATTTTGGAGTTAATCGGACTTGTGTTCATCAACCCGGTTTCTCAGGAAAATCAGAGGTTGACGGCGATATATCTGTGCAGAAACCGGGTTTTTGAGATTGGATGTGCAAGCTCTAGTTAAATTTCTGTGCTTGAATATTAAGGTTTATATTCTGAAATTGTTTATGACTGTCGATCGAAACTCTCTTCAATTTGACAATAGAGATGGCGCTGCTGGCTCTGGTGGGACTGTTAATCTCGGCCTTGAGCCGGGGAGACCTTCGCCGAGTCAAGGCAGCCGGATCGCGAGCGCGGTGCTGTCTCCGGCGGTGCAGTTGTGGCTGCGATCGCAAGTTCAGCAGGTGGACGAGTTGAAGGTGAAAATTGAGGGGAGCGATCGACAAATCTTCAGCGGTGCGATCCCCAAAGTCACGGCTGCCGCGATCGGTGCTGTGTATAAAGGACTACACCTAACAGAAGTTGCCATAGAGGGCTGCGGCATTCGCATCAACCTCGGTCAAGCTCTCAAAGGCCAACCCCTGCGCCTCCTGGAATCCGTTCCCGTGGCAGGCGTTTTGAGGCTCAGCCAAGCGGATTTGAATGCGTCGCTGAAAGCGCCTTTGCTGGCTGATGCTTTGAGCGAATTTTTGCTGCCTCTGCTGCCACTAACAGATAGGGAAAAGTCGCTGAAGTTGCAAAATTCGCAGATTGCAATTGAGGCGGGTTTGTTGACGCTTTCGGCTGCAATTTTGCGCGCTGGCGGTAGGCAAATTCCTTTTGTATTGCGGACTGGTTTGCGGATAGCCAGCGGTCGCGAATTGATGTTTGAATCACCCGAAATCGAAATGGATGGAGAATTAAAGAGCACTGATTTCAATGGTTTTAAAATTGATTTTGGCCCGGAAGTTGAGATAGAAGAGTTGATTTTGAGTCCGGGGGAGATTGTTTGTCGGGGAGGAATTAGAGTTTTGCCTTAGTTAGTTGACTGTTGACTGTTGGCTGTTGACTGTTTGCTGTTGACTTTAACCTGGTTCCTCGGTAGAGCCTGGGAATACATACCCCATGCCCTGTTTGGCCTGTTTGGCCTGTTTGCCCAATTCCCAATTCCCAATTCCCAATTCCCAATTCCCAATTCCCAATTCCCAATTCTCAATTCCCAATTCCCAATTACCGATTAACTGTTTGAGGGGGTTTGGGGGAGCTATAAGTCCCACGCCATAATCTCCGATTTGGCGTTGGGATACATGGACTCACCCAAGCAAATTTTATCCGGTCAATCAGGCGTAAAATCTGCAATAGGTGAAGGTCTATAGACGGTCTGTTCCGTGTTAGAATTATCTTCATGACACTGATTATGAACTACTGCTACCGAATTTATCCCGACGCCAGCCAAGAGCAGACCATGCTGCATTGGCTGGAAATTTCTCGCAAGGTCTATAATTACGCTTTGCGAGAAATCAAAGATTGGGTGAATTCGCGTAAGTGTAGTTGGGATTATTGTTCGCTGGAACGAGAATATATCCTTCCAGCCGACAAGACATTTCCCACCTATTACGCACAACAGAACGCACTCCCCAAGGCGAAGAAAGAGTTCCCATTGTTGGGAGAAGCCCCTTCTCAAGTTCTGCAAACTACTATTCGTAGATTGCATGATGCTTGGAATTATTTTCAGTCGCGGGGGTTTGGCTTTCCTCGCTTCAAGAAGTTTGGACAAATCAAGTCCATGCTGTTTCCTCAATTCAAAACCAATCCTATTACGGGATGGCAGATAAGCTTGCCCAAACTTGGGAAGATGCCTATCAACTTGCATCGACCTATCCCAGAGGGGTTTGTGGTTAAGCAAGCACGGATATTGAGGAAAGCTGATAGGTGGTTCGTTGTAGTAACAATTGAGTCTGATGTGTCGATACCTGACGCTCAACCGCAGGTCGATGCGCTGGGTATCGACTTGGGATTGTCCAAGTTTTTGACAACCTCGGATAAAGAGTTTATTGCTAGACCCCGATTCCTGGCATCCTTGTACCGCAAGCTGCAATTGCTGCAACGTAAGTATGCCAGAACGAAAAAGGGTTCTAAGAACCGTGAGAAAGCTCGAATTAAGGTTGCCAGATTCCACAACCACATCGCGAGTGTTCGGAAAGATTGGCAATTCAAGCTGGCTAATCATCTGTGTACCAAAGAAGGTATTGGGATGGTGTTTGTTGAGGACTTGAACTTGAAAGCAATGTCGAGAGGGATGTTGAGAAAACATACCCTTGATGCCGCTTTTGGTCAGTTTCTCAACCTGCTGGAGTGGGTAGCAAAGAAACATCAAGTCTACTTCCTGCGGGTCGATCCAAATGGAACGTCTCAAACCTGTCCCAAGTGCGGAACGCATACGGGTAAAAAAGAACTTTCTGAACGAGTGCATCGATGTAGTGAGTGTGGATACGAAGCAGATAGAGATCATGCAGCATCAGAAGTCATTAGGTTGCGTGGTCTAGAACTTAGTACGCTGGGGCTCAGCGGAATAGAAAATGCCTATGCAGTCGGTCTGCCGGGGATTGATGAAAGTCAGTCGGCGTCAGAGGCGAAATCCCGCAAGGGAAAAACTAGGAAAGCCAAATCGTGAGGTTTGGAAGCCTACACTGTAATTTTTGATTCAGTGTAGGAGGAGGTCACTTAAAAAAGAGTCGATCGCGGGCAACAGTAAAGTGACAAAATAGTAGACTAACGGTGCGGTAAAAACATAACTGTCGGTGCGATCGAGAATGCCGCCGTGACCGGGGATCAACTGTCCCGAATCCTTAACGCCGGCGTCTCGCTTCATCATCGACTCAGTTAAATCTCCCAACAGGCTAGCAACCCCAATCAACAGACCAAAAGCAGCCCCAGTATACGGCCACCCCGGCCAGTGTAAATACCCAGACCCAGCGACGGCCACGGCGATGCTGCCGCAAACTCCAAATACGGCACCTTCAACGGTTTTTTTGGGGCTGATGTGGGATAGGCTAGTGCGCCCGAAGAATTTGCCGACAAAATAAGCCCCAATGTCAGCGGCCCAGATGCAGAAGAAAGCCAGCAGCAGCGAAGTCAATCCTAAAGATATGTGGCTGGAAGTTGTCCAAGACGGCGGCGAGGAAATGTTAACGGGCAAATTGCTTGCTACTGCTTGCGAAAGTTGGGTTGTAGCAAGATTGCCTGGGTCGAGGCCGACTCGCAGCCGTACCCAATAGCTGGGCAAATAACCGCCGTAGAACAATCCTAAAACTGAGGAGGCAATATCGGCGATCGTCGATAATTTAGGTTGGAATAACAGGTAAAAACAAATTAAGGTTCCCGCTAAGGGGAACATGGCATCTACGAGTTCCGGTGCTAGGGCGGCAGTAATTAATAGCCCTTGACTGACGGCTAAGGTAGTTTTGGCAGCGGGAGCAATGCCTTTAGCCCTGGCTAATTGAAAATATTCCAATTGCCCTAGGTAGACGATGACTCCAAAGCCGACGGTGAAGTACCATCCGCCCATAATAATCATTCCCAAAGCAAGGGCGATCGCAACTATTCCACTCAGGATACGAGACCAAGGCATAAAATGAATTTCTCTTGCAGACGGCGGTGGGTAATTCGATTTTAGATTTTAGATTTTAGATTTTAGATTCTAGATTTACTCCACAGATGAATCGGGGAGATTGAACCTTGGTCTAAAATTTTGGGTTGCCCACGACGATTGTCGGCGGCTTGTATCCGTTTTTGGGCGTGTCATTCGACGCCCGGATGCAAGGATGCAAGGATGCAAGGATGCAAGGATGCAAGGATGTAAGGATTGTTAGGGTACGGTTTCCTCCCTTGCACAGCCAAGCCCAATACCCAACTGGCGACGATCCAAAATCTCAACTCAGGGGGTCAATCCAGCTATGGTCGCCCTTATTCTAAGTATGAAGGTTAATTGAACGTAAAAAAGGTTAAGAATTACATTTAGGAATGGGCATAGGGCATAGGGCATGGGGCATTGGGTATGTATTCCCAGACTCTGCCGAGGAACCAGGTTAAAGTTAACTGTCAACTGTCAACTGTCAACTGTCAACTGTCAACTGTCAACTAACTTCTAATCCAGCTTTTCGCCGCTGAGAATAAATATGGGATTGACGGCGGCAAAGGTTTGACTGAGGCCGCGAGTCTCCAAGCGGTTGACGGCGGACTGGACTACCTCAATGTTGCGGACTTGCAACTCGGCGAACCCTTCGGAAAGGGCGTAAAGATTCTCTAAATTCGATGCTGTGGCGACAACTCTACCGTGGGGTTGCAAGTACCGCCAGACTTCTTGGAGAATGGCTTTAATGGGGCGACCTCCTTCGATGCAGACTCGGTGGGGGGGTTGGGGCAGGTTTTCCAGGCATTCCGGGGCACTGCCTTCTATGACTTCTACGTTGTCGAGATCGAATCGATCGCAATTTCTGCGAATCAAGCTTGCTACTTCTTCGTCCCTTTCGACGGCGATAATCCGACCTTTGGGACACAGCAAACCTGTTTCTACGGCGATCGTACCAGTACCTGCACCGATGTCCCACACGACTGAATCTGCTTGCAGCCGCAGGTGGGAGATTAACAGCAGTCGGACTTCTCGCTTACTCATGGGAATGCCCGGTAAACGTTCAAATAAGTCATCCGGGATGCCTGGAGTGACGTAGGGCCAAAGCATAGTTATATTTTTGATTTTTGATTTTTGATTGAAGCAAGACCGAAGTTGGAACTCGCGGAAGAAGTAGAAATTCTCCCAATTTCCTCCAAGCCTTAATATTTACTGTCGCACAACCTTGAGAGTTTGGAGGCCGGGATCGCTACAACCTGTGATTTTTCCGCCGGCGGCCAGGATTTGTTGCAGGTAGTCAACGGCTGCTGGGGTAATGATTTCACCGGGCATCAGGACTGGTATTCCTGGGGGATAGGGACAGATGAGTTCGGCGCACAGGCGATCGACTGCTTTGTCTGCAGGTAGTGTTTCCGCTGGAAAAAAGAAAGCCTCACGGGGGGACAGTGGGGGAGGGGAAAATGGGGGGGGGGAGAGAATCTCGTCTTCTTTCTTCGTTATTGTTTCTAACTGAGATATTACAGCATTTTCAATAACAGGCAAGATGCCTGTTCCACTTTCAATAACAGGCAAGATGCCTGTTCCACTTTTAATAACAGGCAAGATGCCTGTTCCACAAAGAGTCAACTTTTTTGTGGGGAGTAGGGGTTGGGCATCTTGCCCGCCCATAAAAGACTTATTGACAATTGTGTCAGATGTGACTTCTAAAAGAGTACAAGCTTTAACTAAATTGTCAATATCTGATTCAGTATTTCCCAAGCTGATAATAAATGTTAGATGTTGGGGCATGGGAAGTTCTGCCGTGACACCGAGTTCCGAGTGCAGAATTTCATCGGCGGCAAATCCTGTGATTCCTAAATCTGATACTTTTACTGTTAGCCTGGTTCGGTCTAATGCTGCAAAACCCGGTGTATTTAACGGTTCTAAAACTGATAAGCCGGGAATTAGACTGATGCGCGATCGCGCTTTTTCTGCTAGCTGTAAAGTTTGCGCCATTAACTCTTTGCCGTGGAGTGCCATTTGTTGGCGGGCTGCGTCTAGGGATGCTAATAATAAGTAACTCGGACTGGTAGATTGTACTAACTGCAATGCTCTATTTAATTTTTGGATATCTATGCGAGATCCCTTGACGTGCAGCATCGATGCTTGTGTCATTGCACCCAGGGTTTTGTGGATTGATTGTACTGTTAAATCGGCCCCTGCTGATAGTGCTGGTTCGGGCAAGTTTGGATGAAAGTTAAAGTGCGCGCCGTGGGCTTCGTCTACTAATAACGGTATGTTGTATTGATGGGTAATTTGGGCGATCGCCCGCAAATCCCCGCAGACGCCGTGATAGGTTGGGTAAACTATCATTACTGCTTTCGCGTCGGGATGTTGTTCTAGGGCTGCTGCTGTGGCTTCTGGGGTGATGCTGTTGGCAATATCCCAATCGGGGTTGTACTCTGGATTGACAAAAATTGGAATTGCACCCGATAAAATTAAACCTGAAATTGCCGATGAGTGGATATTTCGAGGTAGGATAATTTTATCTCCAGGGCCGCAAGTCGCTAAAATGGCGGCGATTATTCCGCAAGTCGAACCGTTAGCCAAAAACCGAGTTGATTGGGCTCCAAATGCTGCGGCGGCTAAGTCTTGAGCTTCAGCAATTGCACCTTCTGGGTTAAAGAGATTGTCTAACTCCGGCAATTCGGGCAAATCCGATCGAAATACTGCCGCACCGAATAAGTCAATTAGGGGTTGAGATATTCCTTGTCCGCGTTTATGTCCGGGGGCATAAAATGGGGCGTGCGGCTGATTTGTGCGATCGCGCAAGGCATCTAATAGAGGCGTTTTTGTTTGAGAGTTTGCTGGTGACACGATTAATCTTGATTGCTGTATTTAATATCTAAGTAGATCGGTATGAAAAAACAATAATATCTTAGAGGGACGGGCCCGGCCAGTACCTTTACTCTCAGGCAGTTTCTTGCTGTACTCACGCGCCCTCCCCATCTAATGTTTATTTGTAACCACCTACTTAGTTTAATGCTAAAGGCATAAATTTATGCGGAAGTAACAGTTAATTATAGCTATTTAGATAGATGTGATCGCTGGAATCTTGAGTTTAAAATGATGATATAAAACAATACCACAACTCGGTTAATTTTGTAGAAAAATATAGCTAGAAGTGGCGACCAAATGTTTTGGGAACATCTCTATTAGCGAGCAAAAAAATAACATGATTTTTCCCAACCCTACTCCGTTTCCCGGCCCCCAGATTCCCAGTACCGAACCGGGGTTCCCGACTATACCCGCATCGCCACCAGTGCCGGGCCCCGTACCCGAACCGATTCCCGGCTTCGTACCCGAACCGGTACCTGCGCCAATTCCCCAGCCAATTCCCGAACCGGTGCCGGAAACTGTACCCTCTCCAATTCCTCAGACAGTGCCGGAGCCTATTCCTCAGACTATCCCTGAACCTGTTTAAATTATGTAGGACTTACGCACATATTCCCGGTTTTTGCGAAAAATCTGGGGTTTGGCTAGGAGATATTGGCACAGAAACTGGGTTTCTCACGCCGCGTCCGTAAGTCCTGTCCGATATATTGCTGATACTTATGATATTTTGATACAGTGATATGTTTCTAAATAGCTATGCTTACTGCCGGAATTGTCGGACTGCCTAATGTTGGCAAATCTACTTTGTTTAATGCTCTGGTTGCTAATGCCAAGGCGACTGCTGCTAATTTTCCTTTCTGTACGATCGAGCCAAATACGGGTATCGTGGCAGTGCCAGACGAACGGTTGAAGGTGCTGAGCAATATTTCCAATTCCGCGCAAACTGTGCCGACGCGGATGGAGTTTGTGGATATTGCGGGTTTGGTGAAGGGGGCGAGTCAGGGAGAAGGACTGGGAAATCAGTTTTTGTCTCACATTCGGGCTGTAGATGCGATCGTCCACGTTGTCCGCTGTTTTGACAATGACGATATTATTCACGTTGCGGGTTCTGTCGATCCCCAGCGAGATATTGACATTATCAATCTCGAATTAATTTTAGCAGACTTAGCTCAAATTGAACGCAGGCTCGATCGCACTCGCAAGCTAGCCCGCAACAATAAGGAAGCTCAGGCAGAAGTGGATGTGCTCGAAAAATTGGTCGCAGTTTTGAATGCGGGGAAACCGGCGCGGCAGTACAATTTCACAGATGAAGAAGCTCAATTAGTTAAAGGTTTGGAATTACTGACCAACAAACCAATTATCTATGCTGCTAACGTATCTGATGACGATTTAGCAACAGGAAATAGCTATGTCGAACAAGTGCGGGAAGTAGCAGAAGCAGAAAATGCTAAGGTTGTCATTGTTTCGGCGCAAGTTGAGTCAGAATTGGTGGAGTTATCTGAGGAAGAACGAACGGATTTCCTAGAATCTCTGGGGGTAAAAGAAGGTGGCTTGAAATCTCTGATTCGAGCTACTTACGAATTATTGGGTTTGCGGACTTATTTTACTAGCGGCCCGAAGGAAACTCGCGCTTGGACGATTATCGCGGGAATGTTAGCACCGCAAGCTGCAGGGGTGATTCACTCGGATTTTGAACGGGGTTTCATCCGGGCCGAAACTGTAGCTTATGAAGATTTGGTTGCTACGGGCGCGATGAATGCGGCTAAGGAAAAAGGCTTAGTTCGCAGTGAAGGAAAAGAGTATGTTGTACAAGAGGGGGATGTGCTGTTGTTCCGATTTAATGTTTAGCTTTTTTTCGAGGAGATTGCCAAATGAAGCTCGACATCTTTTCTGTGGCAATTGCTTGGCTGGTTAATTCTGTGAGCTTTTTTATAATTTCCAAGCTGCCCATCGGGGTAGATATTGACAGTTTTGGAAAAGCGATGATTTCGGCTGCCGTTTTTGGATTGCTGAATGCTTTGGTGCGGCCTATTTTTGTGGGAAATGTTGAACCATTTGCGTTGCCAACTTATAGCTTGTTTGCGATTGTTATCAACGCTGCTATGTTTGGATTGGCGGCTTGGCTAGTCGAAGGGTTTCGCTTGCGCTGGGGAATTTGGAGTGCAATGCTTGGGGCGATCGCCCTCGGTTTTATTAACTCTCTTCTCTATGACGTGTTGGATAAGCTGCCAAATGTACGGTAGATCAAGGTAACGCGCGGGCGGAAGGAAGGGGCGGGTTTATTCATCCTGTTAGTTATCGCCAATATTTCAGGTGAAACCCGCCCCGACGGCAAATATTTTATGTGTAATTCTCCCATATCAGGTATTTGTTTTTTGGTATGGGTTGAATTATTAGCCTTCACAGTAGTCGATAAATTTGTCGGGAACTAGGCGCAATTCGCCCGATCGAAAGCGATCGATCGGTATCCAAAATGCAGTATGTTCCCCATCTCCGTCTGCAAAATCCAGACTCTCCAATTCATAAAATTTGGAATCAACAAAATCGCACTGGTATAGTTGTATTAATTCGTGTCCGGCTTGGCCATTATAAACAAAGAAGTTTTCTAAACAAGCCAAATATTTGATATTTGTTAACTCGGCTTCAATTTCTTCTTGAAACTCTCTTTGCAAAGCGTCGATGCTGTGCTCTCCAAATTCTACGCCGCCGCCCAAAGCGCGGTAAAATGTGTCTTGTTTGACCGGATCTTCGCATTCTGACACGAAGATGCGATCGCCCGATCGAATTAATCCTAAAACAATTACGCGAATTTTACCTTGCATAATATAGCCATCAGTCATCAGTCATTAGTCATTACGCATCAAAACCAAAGAAACCGGGTTTTTTGCCCTTCAAGCGTTGTAACAAAGTATTCAAGGAAAAAAACCCGGTTTCTGATTACCCGTGCGTCCAGGACTATATTATCCGTGTATCCGTGTCATCCGTGTCGTGCCAACGTTTAATTATCGGCGGCAAAACCCTCTCTGCTCCTCCTATTTTCAATTGGCCAGTCTATATTTTCCCCGCCGATAATTAGTTTTTCAATCGTTACGAATTCTTTGCTGAGTTGCTGGAAAACATTAATCAAAACATCGAGGCCAATTGCATCGCTAGTACCCAAATCAAACCAGCAGCGAGCCCAAGAACCTTGATACTCCATTTCTCCCATATTGTGCATCAAAGCCATCATGCTTTGGTCGGCTAGATTAACATCGTAATTCATATCACTGATGTCTAAGCCTTCATCTTGAACTTGCAAATTTTCCGCATTAAATCCTCCCAGTTTTCCCAAGAAAAACCAAGAGTCAAACACTTCTTCAACATACTGTTTTTCACCGTTTGAAGGCACGTTGCTGAACTTCAGCCAAATCCAGAGGTCAAAGGGGTTAAACTCGCGAAACTCTACTTGCATCAATTTTATCAAAGAAAGGGAATGGAATTGCAGGAATTGGATTGCAGGAGAGAGGAAAATTGGGAGAGAGGGAGACAGGGAAAATTTCCTCCTGACTCCTGACTTCTGACTTTCCCTCTGACTCTTTTTAAAGTGGTGGTAAGGCCGCCGGCCCCCAGACTCCATCTGCATCTCTAATTTTATCGCGCATCGGGTCGCAGTCGCGAGATTTGCTGTCGAGACGGTTGCGGGTTCTGCACTGCTGAAAGAAGATTTCGGCTACTAAACTGCGCGGCAGTTGGTCGGGTTTTGCTAAGGCGGCGTCGAAGTTTTTTCGGGCTTCCTCAAGTAAGGTTTTGTTGCTGTCTTTTCCCTGGGATTGGGAGAACAAAATTTGTGCTTTTAGATAGAGAACTTCTGGATTGTTGGGCGTTTCTGCTAGGGATTTGTTGGCAAACTCTAAAGCGCGATCGTACTTTTTCAAGTCTCGATAGCCTACTGCCATGCCGCGATAAGCTAAGTAGCGGGGAGAGGCTTTTTGTTCGAGTCTTTGAATTGCTTCGTTGGGGTTGGAAAAGGGCAGGTTTGTGGCTAGCATTAAGTCCATGTAGCCTTTGATCAGGTTTAGTTCTGGGTCGTTGGGCGCTATTTTGTCGGCGGCCTCTAGGTATTGAAATACTACTCGCAATTTACTCAAAGCTTGGGGCGCGCCTTTGGCTGTTCCTTCTTTGGCTATAATGTTCGCCCCTTCTAGAAAGTGACCTGCTGCTGTGTAAATATTGCCGCGCAATGGATTAGTTTTAGTCAAGTTTTCGCCGACTTCGCGGGTTTTTTGCGCGTAGGAATTCATCGAGTTGAAGTCTTTTTCGATGTAGGATAGGGAGGCTGCCATTGCATAGGCTAGCGGCTCGTTTGGTTCGGCTGATAGTGCTTGTTGAACTTGAGTTTTTGCTTGTTTGTAGTTTCCTTGCTGAAACATTGTTTTGAAAGCGGTTTCGGTGTTGGGCCCGATCGCCTGCGGGTTGCTGCTGCGAAAGGGATCGCCCGCTACTGCTGAGTTAATGCAGATGCTGAGGACGATCGCTCCTGCACTGGCGATCGCCCGCACTGTCTGTTTAGAACTTAACATTTGCTTGCCCACCGATGCTAAAGGGGTTTTCGTCATCGTCAATTCTCTCAATGTAATATACTGTAAACTAGAAACAAGAGAGTTAAATTTTCAGACTTTCGGGCCGCGGTCAAAAAAAGAGTTAAATTTGCTTGATTTTTTGTGGTTGTTGATGTATATTTTAATAATGGGAGTGTGACTTGTAATATAACGATGCACAGATTTCCATTATTAAAATCTACCATGAAAAAACAGAAAAATCAAACGCCACTCCTGAAAAAAAAGAAAATTTTTGTTAAGATTTATGTAAAATAATTGTGTGCGATCGACCCCAGCCAAAAACCGCCTTAACTATCAATAGCACAACCCGAAGTTCCCCGCTCCCACAATAACTATTTTTCTGATTGTTAACTGTTAACTGTTAACTGTTAACTGTTAACTGTTAACTGCCAACTGCCAACTGCCAACTAACAACTGCCGTTAATGCTTTATCTAAAAAACTTAGTATATCATCCTACCGCCTGTCCGAATCCTATTCTGAAAAATATTAACTTAGAACTGCCCTCGCAGCAAATGGGGCTGATTGTGGGTCGCAGCGGTTCAGGCAAAAGTACGCTATTAGAAATATTAGCAGGTTTAGCCGAAAAAACTAGCGGCGACATCCGTTGGCGGGAACAAGAATTAACACCGGAACACTTGCAACAGTTAGGAGGGTTAGTGTTTCAGTTTCCAGAAAGGCATTTTTGCGGTGGCACAATTTTAGAAGAATTGCGGTTGGGGCATCCTGAATTGGGACAAGAACAAATTAACTCAGCAATGGCAGAAGTGGGACTCGGACATTTGCCGCTGCGCGCTTCCCCCCACGCTTTGAGCGGGGGCCAACAGCGCAGGGTTGCCCTGGCAGTGCAGCTAATTCGGCAGCCGCATTTGCTACTTTTGGACGAACCGACGGCGGGTTTGGATTGGTCGATGCGTCGGCAGTTGGTAAGCTTGTTGAGTAAGTTGAAAAGTCACTGGACTTTGTTGATTGTTACTCACGATGCTAGCGATTTGTTGAGCGTTGCTGACCGATTTTGGACTCTAAACCACGGGGATTTGCAAGAGGTCGATCGGGCTAAGTTAGAAGCTAAGGAAACGAGTTTTGTTAGTCATTAGTCATTAGTGATTAGTCATTAGTCATTAGTCATTAGTCATTAGTGAGTAGTCATTAGTTATTAGTGATTAGTCAGTAGTCAGTAGTCATTAGTTAGTGCGGGCGGGTCAATCGCATTATGAAGCATTTTTAAGTGCAGAGAATTTGCAGAGCTTACAAAAGAGTGGGAAGAGAAGATGAATCAGATTACAATGCCTGTGTTGCCCCAGATGAACGAGTTGTGGCAAAAAACGCTGAATTGGCAGCCGGATGAGTCGCAGCAACAACAATTTCAGCGGCTTTACGAGTTAATTGTCGAGGGCAATCGCTCCTTGAATTTAACTCGAATTACTGAGCCGATGGAGTTTTGGGAAAAACATTTGTGGGATTCTCTGCGGGGAATTGCGAAACTGCTGCCAGCTAATCACAATTCGGCGGAAAATCCCGAATTTGCCGCGGAGTCGGTACAGAAAGCGATCGATATCGGGACTGGTGGGGGTTTTCCGGGTCTGCCGATCGCGATCGCCCTGCCACAACTATCAGTTACTTTGCTCGATTCTACCCGCAAAAAAATTAATTTTTTGGAAACAGTTGTGCCGTCTTTAGGGATAGAAAATGCTGCAACTTTGTTGGGTCGATCCGATGAAATGGCCAGAGCGCCACAACACAAACAAGCTTATGATTTAGCCGTTCTCCGAGCAGTGGGAGCCGCTCCTCTCTGCGCTAAATGCGCGCTGCCTCTGCTAAAAAATGGCGGTTTGGCTGTACTTTACCGTGGGAATTGGACGGTGGAGGAAGAAACGGAGTTGCAAAGGGCGATCGAGCATTTGGGCGGCACAGTTGAGTCAGTCGAAGCATTTACAACGCCGACGAGTCAGGGGGCACGGCACTGCGTTTACTTGCGGAAAGTTGTACAGCAGTTCGAGCGACCCGTGCGCTAGTAGGGACACGGCACTGCCGTGTCCTGTATTTCATCGGCCGTGTCCTGTATTTCATCTAATTGAAAACTACCCGATCGCCTTTTCGTAGCGCTTGTTAATTTCTGCCCAATTAACAACATTCCACCAAGCTTTTAAGTAGTCGGCGCGCAAATTTTGGTATTTGAGATAATAAGCGTGTTCCCAAACATCGTTACCCATAATTGGATAGTTGCCCTCCATGAAAGGAGTGTCTTGATTGGCAGTAGTTGTAATCTCAAGTTTGCCAGCTTTATTGCGGACTAGCCACACCCAACCGCTGCCAAAACGCTTGGCGCCGGCCTCGTTAAATTTTGTTTTAAAATCGTCAACACTGCCGAAAGTTTGCTGGATTGCTGTTGCAATTGCCCCTGTCGGTTCGCCGCCACCTTTGGGACTCATGATTTCCCAAAACATACTGTGATTTAGGTGTCCGCCGCCATTGTTACGCACGGTTGTGCGAATATCTTGCGGCACTTTACTCAAATCTCGCAGCATATTTTCCGCAGTGATATTTTTGAGTTGCGGGTATTTACTGACAGCATCGTTGAGGTTTTTAACGTAGGCGGCATGGTGTTTGTCGTGGTGAAATTGCATTGTCCGCGCATCGATGTGCGGTTCTAAAGCATTGTATTCGTAGGGCAGAGGTGGCAGTGTAAAAGGCCCCGGAGTTTGGGCTATTTTTGGGCTTTCTGCAATTGGACTTGCTTGAGATACATTATTTCCTGACGCTTGGCAAGCACCTGCGGTAATGGCTCCGACGGTTGCAGTTACCAAATACAAGAAATCTCGGCGTTTGAGAGTCATAAAAAGTACCTAAGTGAATTATTAACTGTTTTATCTCAGATTAAAGCAAAATGGGAGTGAGTTGAGAAAAAAAGTTCTATCGCCCGAATGGATGAGACGGATGGGCGATGGTTGTGAGAGTTTCTCAAGTCTACGCTAATTGTATGCGCGTAACTAACTCACGTGCTCCGGTTCACCAACCCGGTTTCTGTCTCGAAACCGGGTTTTTTTGCGATTATTCTTGGGACAAACGCTGGATGGCTTCGCCTCCAAAAAGCCGATCGGCTGCTTGCAGAATACCGGGAATTTTAGCAGCGTGGGGACTGTGGGCGAGAGAGCGGCGCAAGTCTAATTCATCGAGGCGATGGCGTTCCGCCCCGCAAGCTACGGCTTTTTGGCCGGGGAACCAGTGGCCCGCATTGCCTAAAAGGTTGTAGCGCATCTTGCAATAGTCGATCGTATCGTAAGCTTGCGCCAAATTCCACAGCCACAGAATCACATAAATATTAATGCCTCCTGGAGTATTTTCGATAGTTGGTAAACCGACGTGCCAAGTCTTAAACCAATCTTCTCCTAATTTATCAATTGCTGCTTTTTCTAATTTTTCTAATATCGGAGGCAAAATTTCATCGGCTCTATCTAACAATTCTACAGCTTTCAGATGCTCGTTAAAATCTTCAGGTTTGGCGGCCCCTAAACTTAAAGTGTGTACTTGCGGATAGGACAAACAAAATAAATCATTAAACACCATCGGACTCAACGGATAGCACAAGTCTACCAATTTTTGCGGCGGGCTGTAAAGTTGACCGCCTTTGTCGGAAGGACTGATAATAAAAACGCCCATATCGTGACGTTTAGCAGCTTCTATAGCGGGCCAATTAATTTGATTGATGTAGTACCAGTGCAAGTTAAGATAATCAAATTGATTAGTTTCAATTGTTTTGACAATCACATCCGTAGGGCCGTGAGTTGAGAAACCAATAAACTTAACCTTGCCTTCTGCTTGCAACTTTCTCGCCACATCCATACAGCCGCCCGGACGGATAGAATCCTCTAGCAATTCCCATGTATTAATGCCATGTAGCGACAGTAAATCGACGTATTCCAGTTGCAAATAAGCTAAGGATTTTTCAAAGTCTTCGCGGAACTCTTGGGAGTTCGGTTTAGGACTCACTTTCGTTTGCACTATCAACTTTTCGCGGGGAAAATTAGGAAAAATCCATCCCAATTGCATTTCGGAACTGCCGTAACCGCGAGCAGTTTCTATGTGATTGATGCCGCATTCAACCGAGTAGCGAATCGTCGCTTCTAGATTTTGTTGATTGTCTGGGGGGATTTCCTTGGCTGGCACGTCTTGCCATTTGTACTGATATCTCATGCCACCGCAGGAAAAGACGGGCATGGATAATTCTGTGCGACCGAATCTGCGATATTTCATCATCATAATTAAAGTCAAAGCTATAGCAGAAGGAAGAAGGAAGAAGGAAGAAGGGTTTCACTGATTAATAACTTCTTAATAGTGTTGGCGGTTGCTATAGGGTAAGAAACCTTATTTTTGGTATTTTTGCGGGTTGTAACTCCCATATTCCCGCCTTCTCCTGAACAGGCAAGATGCCTGTTCCACAAAGAGTTTTTGCACCATTCTCCTGAACAGGCAAGATGCCTGTTCCACAAAGAGTTTTTGCAGCATTCTCCTGAACAGGCAAGATGCCTGTTCCACAAAGAGTTTTTGCAGCATTCTCCTGAACAGGCAAGATGCCTGTT
>NZ_JAUBTI010000041.1:29608-35964 GCF_036702415.1 Microcoleus sp. D3_18a_C4
CCACAAAGAGTTTCTGACCAGCAGTGGGCAAGTTTTGACTATTTAGAAATTTCGCGTACTACGGGTTTTCCGTCTTGGATTTCGCCGACTAAAACCAAATCTGTACAGTCTACAAACAAACCATTTTCTAACACACCGGGAATGTTATTTAAGCTTTTTTCCATTTCTCCGGGGTTGGCAATGTCATCAAATTTGACATCAATTACCATATTACCTTGATCGGTAATTACGGGGCCTGCTTTTTTCACGCCCATGCGGAGTTCTGGTTTGCCGCCCAATTTTTCAATGGCGCGCATCACTGGTGTTAATGCCATCGGTATAACTTCGATGGGGACGCGAAAAGTCGAACCCAATTTATCTACGATTTTGGAACTGTCAACTACTACAATAAACTGAGTTGCGAGGTAATCGACTACTTTTTCGCGGGTGTGGGCTGCGCCACCACCTTTAATTAAGTTGAGGTGGGGATCTACTTCGTCAGCGCCGTCAATAGCCACATCAATTCTGTCAATTTCATCTAGTGTTGTCAGCGGTACTCCGTACTGTTTGGCTAACACTTCTGATTGAAAAGATGTCGGCACTCCTTTGATATCTTTGAGTTCACCGGATTTTATGCGATCGCCCAATGCTTGAATAGTATAAGCTGTAGTTGACCCCGTGCCGAGTCCGACAATCATACCAGATTTTACGCGATCGGCTGCAGCAAAGCCGACTTGCTGTTTCATCAATTTTACGGGATCTTGTTCTGTGGTCATGTTCGGTACTCCTTAATAGTTTTAAGATTATACCATTTATTATGGATTTATTTAACCGCAGAGAGCGCAGAGAACGCAGAGAGGAAGAAAAAGAAGAGAGGGAACTCGCAAATTATTTCAAGTGGGAACTTCTCTCTTTTTTCTCTGCGCCCTCTGCGTCCTCTGCGGTTAAATAAAAAAAATCTAGTTTACAAATCGGTGAATAATTGCCACAATGAAAATCGGATTTCTCGATACCTACACTTGGGATTACAATATTGAAACTCCTTACCGCGAACCTTTGGGCGGCACTCAGTCGGCTATTTGTTACTTAGCTGAGGCGTTGGCAGCACAGGGAAATGAGGTATTTTTGCTCAACAATACTTCCGAGTCGGGGATGTGGCGCGGCGTTGATTGCAGGCGCAGGGTGGGGGACAAATCTAATTTAGAATTGCTGCGATCGCTCGATTTTTTAGTTATAGTCAATATAGTTGGCAAAGCGCTGGAAATCAAGCCGCTTTTGGGGCATCGCACTCAATTAATTTTGTGGATTCATAACGAACCGGGCTTTGTATTCCTCCAAGATTTCAATAATCAGCGAGAAATCAATGCTTGCGATGCCTTTGTATTTGTCAGCGACTGGCAGCGCGAGCAATTTCACCGGCGCTTTGGGATTGACTCTAATCGCAGTTGTGTTTTAAGAAATGCGATCGCACCTTGTTTTGCTAACATTTTCGACGATAATATTTCTATCCTCTCTCATAAATCTCGACCGCCCATTCTAGCTTACACCAGCACTCCATTTCGCGGACTTGATATTTTGTTAAAAGTCTTTCCCGAAATTCGTCAAGCTGTCCCCGGAACCAGATTAAAAGTATTTTCAAGCATGAAAGTACACCAAATAGACGACAATGATAACAAACTTTTTTTCGGTCAACTTTACCGCCAGTGTCAGGAAACAGAAGGCGTCGAGTACGTCGGTTCCGTACCGCAACCCGAACTCGTCCGGCAACTGCGTTCAGTCGCGGTTTTAGCTTACCCGAATACCTATTTGGAAACCTCATCTATTGCCGTGATGGAGGCGATGGCCTGCGGTTGCCGGATTGTGACGAGTGAATTGGCAGCTTTGCCGGAAACAACTGCTGGATTTGCCCGTCTAGTTTCCATGTCAGGGGTGGAAAATTTTGCATCGATAACTAATTGGAAGCGGGCGGGCAACGCAGATTGGGAGGGATATACAAGGCGGTTTTTAGAGGCGATAGTCGGAGTTTTAAATGAGGGCACGGGTGCGGGCAGCGCCACTGCTGAAAATCATTTAAGACAGCAGGTAGAATATATAAATCAAGGGTGTACTTGGTCTGTGCGTTCCCGAAAGTGGGTAGAATGGCTGAATAGTATTAGTGTAAAACCTGTAAGAGTGGCAGAGCAAATGATCGGGAATTCTTTAGTAGGTTTAGAGGCAGTGAGAGATTATTTTCAAAAGGGAAATTGGCGGAAAGATCGGGGCGATCTCGGTGGCGCCATCGAGAATTATCAGAAAGCTTTAGAGTTCAATCCCGAAGATGCAGAAGTTCATAAAAAGTTGGCGGAAGTTTATGTTTTGCAAGGAGAATTTGAAAAGGCGATCGCCTCTTGTAATGTCGCTCTTCAATTTCAACCCACTTTTGCTCCTGCTTACTTGACTATGGGCAATGCCCTGCACAGTCAAAACAAACTGGAAATGGCCATTCAAGCTTACTTGCAAGCTTTAAAAATTCAGCCGGAATTTGCCGAAGCTAGCGCGAATCTCGGCAGTATGTATTACAAGTTAGGGCAATTGGAACAGGCGGCCAATTATTACCAAAAAGCTCTGGTAATTAATCCTCAATTGTCTTCGGTAAATATGATGCTGGGCAGCGTTTTGCAGCAGCAAGAAAAGTTAGATGCAGCAATTACTTGCTATCAAAAAGTGCTGCAACTGCAACCGGGAGATGCCAACGCTGCTGAGAAATTAGCGAGTTTAATCGCACAAAAAGAGCGGGCTACTACTGACAGCAACTTTATCGAATTAGAAACAGAATCAGGGGAATCGCAACCAGTAGCTGTCAACAAAGATGAAGGCTACGGCTTGCAGCCTTCGAGTATCAATTTGCCGCCAGCGCCAACCACTGAGACTTTAAATACTCCCTTTACAAATCCCGCCGAAGTTTCCGAACAAGTTACCTCGATCAATGTTCCAGATAGCGGACAAGTTGCCAATTTTCAAGAAGTAGAACCGTACAATAAACTCGCAGAAAACTTTTTAGTTCAAGGTAAAATTAAAGAGGCGATCGCAGCTTGTCAGCAAGCGCTAAAAATTCGACCGGATTTCATCTACGCTTACGTCACTTTAGGCAATGCCTTGCAAGCAGGAGGCAAAACTGAAGCTGCAATTCGATCGTATTCTCAAGCCCTAGTATTGCAGCCAAATTTTGCGGAAGTGCGCGCCAATATCGGCAGTATGTATTTCAAAATGGGGCGTTTGGAAGAAGCGATCGCCCATTACCAGCAAGCCATCGCCCTGAGTCCCGATTTAGCGGGAGCTCACTGGAATTTAGGGAAAGTATATCACCAAAACGGCAACATCGAAGCAGCGATCGCCTGTTTTAAAAGAACATCCGAACTCAACCCGCAGCTAGTCGGTGCAGACTTCCACTTTAACTTAGGTAATCGACTTTTGGGCCAAGGAAAGCGCGACGAAGCCATCGAATGCTACGAAAAAGCGATCGCCATTAAACCGGATTGGGCAGAAGCTTACGGTAACATCGGCAGCGCGCGATCGCAACAAGGCAATCTCGACGCCGCCATCGCTTACTATCAGAAAGCTGTAGCTTTAAAGCCACATTTAGAAGTTTTGCACTTCAATATAGCCAATTCTTTTTTACAGCAAAACAGGTACGATGAAGCAATTATTAATTATCAAAACACTCTGAAAATTAAGCCCGACTGGCCGGAAGTTCACGCTAACCTCGGCAATTGTTTTTCCATGCAGGGGCGGCTGGAAGAAGCTTTAGCCAGCTATCAGCAAGCTTTGGGATTAAAACCGGATTGGGCAGAGGTTTACTGCCGGATGGGACACATTCAGAAACAAGATAAGCCGTTGGAGGCGATCGCCAATTTTGAAAAGGCGATCGAATGCAACCCCAAATTTAGCGAAGCCTACCAACAACTGTGCGACTTGCTAAGCCATTCCACCAACCTCGCCGGAGCCCGCAGCGTAGCCGACAAATACTGCGAAAACTGCGGCGAAAATGCCCCAGTCATGTCAGCTACAGCCTACGTCTTTTCCTACCTGCAATCAGGTGTCAGCAAACAGGCAATTCAGAAACTCGAAGAAATCGAAAAACTATGCTACGAAAAGGTCGAAACCTTTAGCATGATCGAACTAAAACTGCTCTACGAAATCTTCCTGTTTGCAGTTTCTCACCTGCGAGACAACCGCGAAAAAAATGCCAGTTTCTACAGACTCATTGCCAAAGAATACTACCAAAAAGCCGTTCCTAAGCGCCAGGAAATTAACAGAAGCAACCTAGCAAATTACCAAACAAAAGAAAAGCGTCCTTTAAAAATAGGCTTCCTTTCCAAACACTTCCGCCGCCACTCAGTAGGCTGGTGCAGCGAAGCTTTAATTCGCGAATTAAGCCACATCACCCCCCACGTTCACCTTTACGTCACCGGGAAACTCCACCGAGATGAGGTTACGCAGCGGTTTGAAGACATGGCGGGCAAGTTTTACTGGCCTAAAAAATATCCAAACGGCTTTGCTGACGGCGGCGAAATCTTCGCCGAAGTAGCGCAAGACAACTTGGATGTTTTGATAGACTTAGACTCGATGACAGTGCCAACAAATGTCGAAGTGCTGTATCAATATCCTGCGGGAATCTGCGTTTCTTGGCTGGGATTTGACGCACCCTACATTTCAGATAATCACTACTTTCTGTGCGACGAACACACTCACCCCCCTGGTGTTGAAAAAAATTACTTAGAACAGTTAGTAAGATTGCCTGCAGGTTCGGTAGCAATTGGCGCACTGCAAAGCATTCCTGTGAATCGAGAGGCGATTAGAAACGCTCTCGGAATTGGCTTAGATCAAATGACTTATCTGTGCGTTGCGCCAGGGAGAAAAACCAATCCAGAAATGGTACGAGCTCAAGTTACAATTCTGAAGGAAGTACCAGATAGTGTGTTAATCCGCAAAGGTCAAGGCGACCCCGATGTTATTCACAGCACTTACCGCCAAGAATGCGAAATTCAGGGAGTAGATTTTGGTCGGATTAAGTTTATAGGGCAAACCCGAAGTGAGGAAGAACACCGGGCTATTTATTATGTAGCCGACGTGCTTTTAGATTCCTATCCTTACAACGGGGGAACTCACAACTTAGAGGCTTTGTGGGCGAATTTGCCAGTGGTAACTCGATCCGGCGACCAATATCTTTCGCGGATGGGTTACGCTTTCCTCAAAAGTGCAAATCTTGATGTTGGTGCGGCGTGGAGTTGGGAGGAATACACGCAGTGGGGAGTTAAGTTTGGCCGCGATGCTGGTTTCAGAAATGCGGTGAAAGAGCATTTAGTAAAATCTAAGCAGCCAGAACATCTCGCACCTTTGTGGAATCCTAAAAAGTTGGCTGAGGATATGTATGAGGTGTTTCAACAACTGTTAGCGAAATAGGTGAGTAATTCCTATAGCAATCCCCAATCAATTGCGAACTCCTTCCTTGCTCTCTTCTCTTCCTCTGTGCCCTCTGTGCCCTCTGCGGTTCAATAAAGGAATGAGAATTAAATAACTTCCACAAGTTTGTGGGATGGGGAGCATCTCAGTTTTGCATTTACAGTGCGAGCGTCCCCGCTCGCGTATTGTACAATACGCGAGCGGGGACGCTCGCACTACAATAAAAAAAATGCTTTTTACAAAACTGAGATGCTCCCGTGGGACGGGCGGGACGCCCATCCCAGAATAACAATTAAAATTGTAAGTTATTTAATTCGCGATCCTAATGTTAGTTGTCTCCTTTACCACTTCCCCGCGAGGGGATTGAAACTACATCTGCTGGAAATTTTTCCATTTCTTTGCAACGCCAGAATTTATGCACTCCGACCAAAGAAACCGGGTTTTTTACCGAATCTGTGGACTACAACCACATATTTTCGTAAAAAACCCGGTTTCTGGGCCCCTACTTAGCTTCTTTACCACTTCCCGAAGAGGGGATTGATATCAAATCCCGTGGCATCGGAATTAATCTTACCCACAGTCAGGAGACGGCAGTACCTTTCGTCGTGTCAACTTAAGGTAAAACCGATAGTCCGTCAGGGGTTGAAACCCCTGCCTCAAAGTGAAAGTCCTCTCAAAGAGGACTAATGAGTTCTTCAGTCCTCTTTTAGAGGACTTTAGCTATGAGACAGGGAATTCATTCCCTGGCGGAGTGCCGGGTGGGAGGAGTGGCGGCAGTGCCTTTGGTAGTGTCAACTTAAGGTAAAACCGATATTCCGTCAGGGGTTGAAACCCCTGCCTCAAAGTGAAAGTCCTCTAAAAGAGGACTAATGAGTTCTTCAGTCCTCTTTTAGAGGACTTTAGCTATGAGACAGGGAATTCATTCCCTGGCGGAG
>NZ_JAUBTI010000041.1:36064-52746 GCF_036702415.1 Microcoleus sp. D3_18a_C4
TGTCGGGTGGGAGGAGTGGCGGACTAAAAGCTGAAGTTGACACTACCAAAGGCAGTACCGTTTCCCTACTCAAACCATTACCCCCAATTGCATTTGCCTTCTTCCTTCTGCCATACAAAAAAAACCCGGCCTCTCAAAGAAACCGGGTTTTTTGTCAATCAGACGCTTTCTTGTGATGCAGCCTAATCCCTAAAAAAATGTCATATATAAAACTCCAAAAGTCCTTTTTCCCTTCCAATATTCCCAAAGTTTGAGGAGAACCCTTTTCATCTAACAGCGGCTTCACAGCTTCGTAAGCAGGCTTGTAATTGTACCAAGGAATAGAAGGCCACAAGTGATGAATCAGATGATAATTCTGCCCCAAAATCAAGATATTTAGAATAGGACTAGGATATACTCTGGCATTTTTCCAACGATCGCGATCGTGAAACGGACGGTGCGGCAAATAATCAAAAAATAACCCCAACGCCAACCCCACCACCAAAGCCGGAGAAAACCAAAAATTCAGGACGTAATCTAAATGGCCGTATTGAATCGAGATATAGACGATCGCGATCACAAACAAACGGCTGAGAAACCATTCCAATAATTCGTATTTCCGCCACAGCTTGCGCTTAAAAAAGAAAATCTCGTGGTAAAAAAACCTCGCAGCAATCAACCACAAAGGCCCGCCGGTCGAAACATAATGGTCTGGATCGTTATCTGGGTCATTAACGTGGGCGTGATGCTGCATATGTACCCGCGTAAACACCGGGAAAGCAAAACCCAACATCAGCGCGCTACCGTGTCCCAAAATAGCATTAACTGTGCGATCGCGATGGGCTGCATTGTGAGACGCATCGTGAATCACAGTTCCTGCCATGTGTAACGCCAACACGTTCAGCGTAAAACAGCACCACTGCGGCCATCCCCAACACCAGAAACCCAAGTTAGAAATCACGATAATCACTACTGCACTCAAAAACAGCAGCAGTGTCGGATTGAAGTCACCGGGAGGACTCAGAAACTCTTTCGGCACTGTCAGCGGCCGTCCTGCCTCCGACATCTTTGTTAGCACTCCATAATATTTCACACTTGCGTAGTATAAGATACAAGCCTCTAAATAGTAAACTTTTGTGAAATAACTGTATCTAATCTCGATCGCCCGTCGTCTGCATATAAATCAGAGTTTGTTGCTTGGCAAGCTTACCGATGTTACATTCGCACAACGCTCTTGGGAAACCAACAAAAATGAATGGGTATATCTGTATATTTGTCAAGGCCTAAATCTAAAGTTATTTTGAAGAAAAGCCGATCGAACAGAAAAGATTACCGATCGGTAAAAAGTCAGATATTCTATATATTGTTCAATACCTACTTTTTTGACGACTATCAAAATTTTTAAGACTTCAGACTAGCGTCATTGCTTGTAGTGCAAAGAAGAAACGTTAGCCGAAATTTAAACAAGAAATCCACCTGCCTCCCCAGAACACCGCTGATGCAATTGCCAAAAGCCCTACGCCGGACTAAAATCGTCGCCACCATTGGCCCAGCAACTTCCGACCCACAAGTGCTGCGCCAGCTTATAGAAGCAGGTGCCACAACTTTGCGACTCAACTTTTCCCACGGAACAGAAGAAGACCACCAGCGCAGCATTCGCTTAATCCGGCAAACATCCTTTGAACTCAACCAGCCGGTTGCCATCCTCCAAGACCTCCAAGGCCCGAAAATTCGTTTAGGGCGCTTTGAGACAGGCTCTATAGTTGTCAAAAACGGCGATCCTTTCATTCTCACCAGCCGCCAAGTTCCCGGCACCGAGCTCATTTCTTCCGTCACCTACGACCCCCTAGCAGACGAAGTTCCAGAGGGAGCAGTGATTCTGCTAGACGACGGCAAAGTGGAAATGCTGGTGGAAAAAGTAGACCGCGCGGCGCGGGAATTGTACTGCCGCGTCGTCGTCGGCGGGCCGCTTTCCAACAACAAAGGCGTGAATTTTCCGGGAGTTTACCTGTCAATTAAAGCGCTGACTGATAAAGACCGCAAAGATTTAATGTTCGGCCTCGACCAAGGTGTCGATTGGGTGGCCCTGAGCTTTGTGCGGAATCCCCAAGATGTGCTCGAAATTAAAGAGCTCATTGCTAGTGCGGGCAAGCAAGTACCGGTGATTGCTAAGATCGAAAAGCACGAGGCGATCGAACAAATGGAGGAAATTCTCACCCTTTGCAACGGCGTGATGGTCGCCCGCGGCGATTTGGGAGTGGAACTACCCGCCGAAGACGTGCCGATTTTGCAAAAGCGGCTGATTGCTACCTCCAACCGCCTGGGTATTCCGGTAATTACCGCTACCCAGATGCTCGACAGCATGGTAAGTAATCCTCGTCCCACCCGCGCCGAGATTTCCGACGTGGCCAACGCGATTCTTGACGGAACTGATGCAGTGATGCTCTCGAATGAAACTGCAGTCGGCAAGTACCCCGTCGAAGCGGTGGCGACGATGGCGAGAATTGCCGTGCGGATGGAGAGGGAAGGAATTAAGCGGAATATTAGGAATGTAGAAGATATTGGTCGATCGATCCCCAACGGCATCAGCCAAGCAGTCAGCCAAATCTCCGAACAATTGAACGCGGCGGCCATCATGACGCTGACCAAAACCGGCGCCACAGCCCGAAATGTCTCGAAGTTCCGACCCAAAACTCCGATTTTGGCAGTTACTCCTCACGTAGATGTAGCCCGACAACTGCAATTAGTATGGGGAGTAAAACCCTTGCTGGTGCTGGATTTGCCCTCCACCGGCCAGACATTTCACTCTGCCATGACTGTCGCCCAAGAAAAAGAGTTAGTGTCCGACGGAGATTTAGTGGTGATGACCGCCGGTACTCTGCAAGGAGTTGCCGGATCGACGGATTTGATCAAAGTTGAAGTAGTGACAGCAGTTTTAGGAAAAGGCACCGGTGTCGGTTTGGGATCGGTGAGTGGCCTGGCCAGGGTTGCTCGCACTGCTGCGGATGTAGGCAATTTCCACCCTGGAGAAATTTTGGTAGTGGAACACACAAGCGTCGCTTTTGTGGAGATGATTCGCAAAGCCGCAGGTGTGGTGACGGAGGAGGACAGTTTGACTTCTCACGCCGCGATTATCGGTTTGCGCTTGGGCGTGCCCGTGATGGTGGGCGTAAAGAATGCCACGCGGGTAATTCGGGACGGAACTATGCTGACGCTGGATATGCAGCGGGGTTTAGTTTATTCCGGGGCCAGAGGCGGCTCAACTGACACGGAAGTGACGGTTTAACTGTTGGTGAGCTAGGAGTTGTGGAATTTTGAATTAAATTCTACAACTCGTTGCTTTTTTCGCTATAGTTGTGCTATAATTCAAAATTGTCTGTGCCGATGTAGCTCAGGGGTAGAGTATTCGATTCGTAATCGAACGGTCGTGGGTTCAAATCCCACCATCGGCTTTGGGTTTCAGCGATTTTTTTGTCTATGACTTGTCTATGATTGTTGCAAATCTGTAGCAAAACGCAGTTTAACTGCTCAAAAATGCTCTGGGCCAAGTAGCCGAGAGCATTTTTATTGCCCTAAATCCTTGTGGGGTGGAGATTGTGAATTTTTTATTAAATCATATCGTTTCCGGTTGCATCGGTATTGTTCAAATGTCCAAACAGTCAGTTGTTATATCAATTCCGGTTGTATTGGAATGATGAAACCGCAGAGGACACAGAGAAAGGGAAGAGAGAGATGAATACAGGACGATGCCAACGGATTTGATATCATATCGTTTCCGGTTGCATTGGAATAATAAAATCGAGTCAACATTTAACACTCAACCATTGAGTTTTTCGACCCCTCCTTCTACAGTCAACAGTCAACAGTCAACAGTCAACAGTCAACAGTCAACAGTCAACAGTTAACAGTTAACTGTCAACAGTCAACAGTTAACTGTCAACAGAGGACTTGCATTCCTGACTACAAACCTGACATCGTATTACTTTGGGGGCCGGGGGAGGCGAAAACTCAGGGGACTGAGGATTTGATTGAGAGTTCGCAGTTGTTCCGCAGTACCCAAACAAATCAGCGTATCTCCTCCTTCGATCGCAGTTTCGCCGGTAGGCCCGACAATCAAAGTCCCGCCAGCGCGCCGCACTGCTAAAACCAAGGCCCCTGATTGCGATCGCAACTTGGCATTTCTCAAAGTTTGCCCGACGTAGACACAAGTATTGGGATCGACCAAAAATTCTTCCATGTAAAAAGAACTCTCGGTGCCCGTCAAAACACCATCTAAAAAATCCATAACTTGAGGCCGCAAAGCCGCCGCAGCCATGCGTTTTCCCCCGGTGATGTAGGGGGATACGACGGCATCGGCGCCGCCCCGCTGCAACTTCTTTACCGCTTCTTCTGTGGTGGCGCGGGCGATCGCCCGTACCTTCGGATTCAGAGTTTTCGCCGACAGGACGGTGTATAAATTCTCGGCATCCGAAGGCAAAGCTGCTACTATGCAAATTGCGCGATCGATCCCCACACTCAGCAAAATTTCGTCCAAAGTCGCATCTCCTTGGACAGCCATGTACCCCAGCGTCAAAGCTGCCTCAACCGACTGTACAGCCGAATCTATCACCACAAAAGAGATGTTTTCGGCCTGAAATTCCAAGGCAATTTGGCGGCCAGTGCGCCCAAAACCGCAGAGAATGTAATGCCCGATCAAAGAATCTACCAATCGTCGCTGCTGCCTAATTCTTGCTCCTTCTTGAAAATATCCTTCAATCAGCGCTTCTGTAAAGCGGTTGACGATGAAACCAATCACAATCACGCCCATCAAAATCAGGCATATGGTAAACATTCGCCCGCGTTGGCCGAGGGGCTGAAGTTCACCGTAGCCGACAGTTGCTAGGGTAAAGACTGTCATGTAAGCGGCATCAAGCAAAGACCATTTTTCCACCAGGCTATACCAGAGAGTACCCGTGCATAAAATGCCGCCCAGGGCGATGACTCCGCTTCTTAAGTCTTTTTGCAGGCGCTGGTACTTTTGTTCTAGAGTTGAATACACCGATCGGGCTGACCTATTACCTATTAGCTGCTACCAATTTAAACGATATCAGCCCTAGACGCAGGGGCGGTCAATCGATTTTAGATTTTAGATTTTAGATTTTAGATTGACTTGCGCGAGATAAATGCGGGGGATTGAGAATTTTCGCTTGGCGATTTTGGATTGATTCCACGGATAAATCACGTGGCGGGTACCACCTTTGAAATTCGGGGTCAAAAAGCCAGTTTCTGCCTAGATACTTTGCTGCCAAACTCAACATTTTGACCGAAAGCATCCAGGATACAAGCCACCGAATTTATCTCGCGCAAGTCAATGCTTCAATTCTAAAATCTCAATTCTAAAATCTCAATTCTAAAATCTCAATTCTAAAATCTAAAATCGATTAACCCGGTTTTTTTTGCGTGAGTTCCGACTGAGTTCCAATCCCGTCGCAGAGGTGGCGATTGTTCGGATTTGCGATCGGGTTTGTCTGAAAATAATTGCGGGCTCCATCGCAACCCTGCAGCAACAAATCGTCAAGATTAAAATTCCACAGCATCACCGTACCGTCAGCGCTAGCAGTAGCGATCGCTTTGCCGTCTGGACTAAAACTCGCACTCCACACAGCATCCTTATTACCTTTTAAAGTTTTGAGCAATGTACCGTCAATGTTCCACAGCCTCACCATTTTGTCTGTGCTTGCAGATAGCAACATTTGACTGTCGGGACTAAAGCTGATATTTGTCAATCCACTTGTATGCTTGAAAATACTTAGCGGTGTGCCGTCTTTGCTCCAAATTCTCGCAGTTCCCCCAGCATTTGCAGTCGCCAGCATTGCTCCGTCTGGACTGAAAGCTACAGTCATTATTTTATCACTTTCAATCTGTAAAGTTCTGAGCAATTTGATATCGGTGCTTGCTTCAATTGACTGCTGTTTTTGCAACTTTTCCACAACCTTTCTCAAACTCCAAAGTTTAACACTGCCATCAGTACCAGCCGCAGCAATTATCTGGCCGTCTGGGCTAAAACTCGTGCTGGTTATCCAACCTCGCTCCAATTTTAAACTTAACAACTTTTCACCGTTTATTTTCCAGAGTTTAACTGTTCCATCGGCACTTGCTGAAGCGATGATTTTACCATCTGGACTAAAAGAAACGCTTGTTATTTGACTGCGGTGTCCTTTTAAATCATGAATTAATTTGCCATCTCTTTGCCAAATTTTGAGAGTTTGGTCGTCGCTTGCTGAGACAAGTATCTGACCGTTAGCATTGAAAATTGCCCTTCTAATTTTATCAGTATGCCCTGTCAATGTTGCTTGCAAAGTTCCATTAGTTTGCCAAAGCTTGATATAATTGTCATCGGTAGCAGTCACAATTGTTTGACTGTCGGGACTGAAACTCACGAAAGCAAGGGTACTGGCTTGAGTCTGCAAGCGGCGGCGTTCCCGAAAGTTGTAAACGGCCTGTTCGAGGGCGATCGCCACTCGCATCTGAATATCTGAACTCACTCCGAGCGATCGTTTCATTTCTGTAACAGCTCTGATGCTTTCTAGCAGAGCTTCGTCTTTTTTATCCGCAGCAAATAGCGTTTCTGATAGCAAACTGAGAGTGAGAATTTTGTGGTTTCTTTCTTCGATGGACGGTTTTACCCAAAAAGTTACTATCAGGATTGATATTAATATGACTGCGGCTCCGGTAACTGTTTGCACTCTCAGTTGTTGCTCGCGCCAAAGTTTAGCTGCAATCACTTTTTTCTGTTTTTGTGCTTCGCTTAGTTCCTCTAGTAACTTTTTTTCGCGGCGCAGTTGTTCAATTTCAGCTTGAGTTTGTTTTTCGCGATCGCGCAATTTGGCAAATTCCGCTTCTTGACTCGCACCTAAAAATTGATAATCTTGGGTGTTCAAGCTTTTATTTGCCGCCCACTGTCGGGCATCTTGCAGTGCTTGACCGCGCAACAAGCGAGATTCGTCTTGACAATTTGTAGCTATCCATGCTGTTAGGGATTCAGCATAGGGGCGCAAGTCGCCGAGTGCTTTTTCTACCCAGTTTTGGTTGAATATAGCTGCGTAAATGCGGTTGGATACGGTTAATTTTCCGGCTCGTTTTACTACTAATCCGCTCAGCCGCAATTCTGTTTGTTCGGGAGTATCATCGGCGCAGATTCCCCCTACCAGGGCGGGCACGGGGGCACCGCCCCTACAATCGAGGGGTTCTGAAGGTTGCTGATTTCCACTCAGTTGCTGTTCGGTTTGTTCGGGAGTATCATCCGCCCAGATCCCCCCTACCAGGGCGGGCACGGGGGCACCGCCCCTACAATCGGGGGGTTCTGAAAGTGGCAATATTTTTTGATATAGTCCTAATAACCTACTGGCGCGGTGCGGACTTCTGAGAAGGCGATCGCGAATTGTTTTGATGTGTACCGGTTCATCGGCTGATTCCCAATTATCAATAATATGAGATTGCACTATCTCGCTAATTAATAATTGATTTTTAGTAAAATTTTCCCTTTTGCTTTCATCCGTTGAGTCTGATATAATAGAAGCAGACGCTAAGCTTTTTACATGGTGCAGAATCAGCTTGCAAAGCTTTTGAGTCAGAAATGGCTGCCCTCCCGTCCAGTCCAAAATTTCTTTTAAAACCTCTTGAGGATTTTCTACTTTTCCCTCAAATCCCTTTGCTAAAGGCAGAGCTTCCTGTAATTTAAAACCGTGCAACTCAATAGGTAAGCCGATATTAAAGGGCGTGCGAGTTGCATCGCTAATTAAATCCGATGGCGTAGCTACTCCCAGCAAAGCAAATGTAATGCGCTGGTATTCTGAATTGTGAGCCCGTTTATTGTAGCAACATCTAATTAATGCAAAAAAATCGTCTAGCGGTTCTTGGAAACTCAGAACGCTATCAATTTCATCAATAAAAATGACCAGGTTCTGAGAAATTTTGACCAGCAGCAATTCTTCAATTAACTCTCCTAAGCGCTGCACCGGCGACATCAACTCTCTCTCCCGCCACCAAGCCATAAACTCGACTGGGTTAAACAGGTTGAAGCTGCACAAGAGTTTGTAAGCGACGCCGCCGTACCACTTATCTAGAGAGACTTGCTGGTTGCCAATGTCCGAAAGGTCGATCGTAGCACAGGCAATGCCATCAGCCGAGAGTTTTTGTACAGTTCGCACCAGCAAACTGGATTTGCCCATTTGTCGGGAATTGAGCACGTAACAAAACTCTCCAGCTTTGAGGGCTTGATAAAGTTCTGAGTCAGCTTGTCGCACTACATAAGTAGGTGCATTTTGCGGGAGACTGCCACCGATTTGATATTGGTAATCGACTGTCATTATCTAGCCTCTAGTCATAAGTTTGTGGCATTTCAATGGTGCCTGTAGCACAAGCAATTTTACCATTTTGATAAGTTGGTTCTGGTGGTTTGATTGTACCAGGAGAATCAGATCTGCACAATATAGATGTGGTCGTTATTTTATTTTTAGAAGCATTTGACTCAACTTTTGTAGCAGGAATTACAAAAACTGCACCGACAAAGCTTTTAAGATCTTTATGCTTTGAGACTCCATAATTAAATGTTGCTTTGTTTGTTGTAGGGTGGGAATATTTGTAATTTTCTGTCTCGGTTTTAATATTGCGAATTCTTAAAGCGTTAACAGAAGTGCTAAAAACACTTTTTTCGGCAAAATAGGCTTGCTGACGTTTGTTGATTAAGCTAATATACATTCTGGGTTCCCATTGCTTGTTGAACCTAACCCTAACCTGAAAGGGTGGCACAACTACCGAAGCTAATACTCCAATCAACATTAAAAACACTAAGTATCCACCAACATTCGATGCAAGGCTAGCTGAGTTAGAATTTTGTTGACTCATTGTTTTGTATCCTCTCTGTTTGTAGTAAAGACTTTAGTCAGGTAAATCTCAAGTAAATGCCGATTTGATATTGGTAATCGACTGTCATTATCTTGCGTATAGTTAGATTATCTGGTCGCTTGTCTTGTGCCTTGCCCACAAGCAAGTTTACCATTTTCATAGGTGGGTTCCGCTGGTTTAATTGTACCGGGAGAATCAGCTTGGCAGACTATGGATATTGTTGTTATTCCATCTTTAGCAGCATTGGGTTCAACTTCTTTAACAGGAACTAGAAAGACACCGCCGACATAACTCTTAAGTTGTGGTTGCTTGGAGACTCCATAATTAAAAGCAGTTTGCTTTGTGACGCGAACTGAATACTTGTAATTTGTTGTCTCCGTTTTTATCCCAAGTTCCAAAGCATTAACGGAACGCGAAAAAACACTTTTTTCGGCAAAATCTGCTTGCTGAGCTTTGTTCATTGAGCTAACATACTCTTTTGCTTCTGACTGCTGGCTTCTATTGGTATTATTGAGATAAAATGGCAGAGCTATCCCATTCAATACTCCAATACCGGTTATAAGTAATAAGCATCCACAACCGCGACAAGCTGCATTGCGAACTATTGATTCTTGATTGTTAGTCATGGTGTTGTCTCCTTAAATGGTATATACAATGCGAATTATAGTCGGCGAGGCAGAGCCTCTGGATCTGCGTTACCAGGCTCTGCCTGGTAACGATGAAAAGGAGGAAATACTAATCTCTAAGCTCGCAGCTTTTGTACTTCTTTCCGGTCAATGGATGTGGGCTGAATCACTTTACTGCCGATCGCAAAATCGCGCAATTCCACCCTCGTAAACTTCACCCCCCAAGGATCTGTCGTTGTATCCAACTCTTCCACTAAAGCATTATTAATCTCATGTCGAGCCGTGTAGAGTTCCTCAACAGATAATTTAGCAAGGTGAGTGCGAATTGAAAGAATCAGCATATTTAACATCGCTTCCTTGAGATTCTGCACTTTGTAGGAAGCTTTTTCTAAGTCAATGATTCGCCAGTACACAATAAAATCAACGGTGATGGCCACCCGATCGCGCGTTGTGCATTCTTGCGGTGGCAATTTTAAAATTTGCTCGCGCAGAGTTTGTTTATAAGCCACTGTTTCGACGAAGGGAATCAAAAAAGTCAAACCAGGTTCTAGCTTTTTTCGATCGTACTTTCCGAAAATTTCAACTAAAGCCTCATCTCCTTGACGGACGATTTTTACGCTGCTGGCTAAGGATACTCCGGTGATGGCAAGCAATACCGTCAAAAAATAGTGATACATAGTGAATCTCCTGGTAAATAGTTGACAGTTGATAGTTGACAGTTGACAGTTGATGGTGATTTCTTAGTCCGCGAAGGCGGACTTTGTTTGTGTAGAAGCGATTTCAATCGCCGAGTCATAAAAGAGCTAACTGAGTTAGCTGTTGATGTGAATTAATCTGTCAGGTACAACAATCAGCGTGTTTCCTTCGCGGCGCAAAACATAAACTTTTTGTCTGGGTGCGATCGCCCCTTGGGAATCTTCATTGCGGGCTTTCCACGAAGCACCTTCATAAATCACCATTCCGGTTTCTCCGGGGAAAATTTCGGAGATTGTTGTCGCTTCGGTTGCTTCGGGAATGACAAACTTTTTGCGAACAATGAAAATCGGTCGAATCCAGATACTCAGCGCGAGGGCTATCCCCATCCAGTAGAATATCTGCCAGTCAAAATCTTCATACATTATGTTCGCCCAACTAAACTCAAATGCTACAGACCCTCTCCACAAAATAAATGATTCAATTACAGCCGAAGCTCCCATCATTAGCAGGTAAAATCTGTATTTTTGGGGCTGAGTTTTGATGATTAATAGCTCGATCGCACTAAGCACAACTCCGATCAGCAACCAGAATAGGGGCGGGGTGAAGGCGAAACCTGGTTGATTAGTGGCTGACGCCAGCGACCAAATTAGGATAGAATACACAATGCTTTTACCTCGTTTTGATGGGATTCAACCTTGTTATTTCTCATCTAATCAGGCGGCTATTTGAGTTGGCGACTGAGTTATTTGAAAATTCATCGACTTTTCATCGACTTTTCATCGACTTTAGGGACGGTTGGCATTTATGATGGTTTCAGTGTTTTGATTGTGATAAGCAATGCCACGATCGCTAAGGGTGCGCGAAGAGTGCATACGCGCAGTTAAATCCTGTCTCCTGAGAAATGGCTTTCCCAGTCAGAAAATCCTGGCTGAGGATTTAGGGATGGCCCAATCTACAGTCAGCCATTTTCTGAATGGCAAACCTGTGGATTACGCCAATTTCATCGAAATTTGTCGCGGATTGGGGCAGGAATGGCGCGATATAGCCGATTTTGAGGCGAATTCAGAGCCAGAGGATGTAGTGCTGGTGAGGGCAAAAGTGGCGATCGTCTTCGAGGGCTTTCCTTCGGATCGCTTCGCTAACGCCAACGTCCGATCGACCTCACACAAAACCCTTTCCCAGCAGTTACACCAAGCTTTGAGTGCGGGAGGGCACGAAGTCTTTTTTATTAACAACAGCAGCGACTCAGGCTCATATTTAAAGCGTTGCGATTATTTGCTGTTGCTGATTTCGGAAGAATCGGCCGCTAGCGAAATGGTATTGGAACAAGTGCAGCTAGCCAAGGAATTGCACAATCTAACTGCTCATAAACCCGCAATTTTACCGATTTTAGTTGAATTAAATACACCGCTTTCTTTTGATTTACTGAGCTATTTAGCAGGAATTCAGCCCTGGCTGTGGCGCGGTGCTGGCGACTCATTTAAATTATTATCACAAATTTTAACCATTATCAAAGAAGGTCGCACATCGTTAACTGCCGACCATGAATTAGCTGTAGAATGGCAAGTAATTACTAGCACCAAACAGTCAATAATTCAACCCCTGCCAGCAGCGCCGCCAGAATTGCCGGGAGGACAAGTTGAACTCACTTCTTGTTTTTATATCGATCGCCCTCCGATCGAATCCCGCTGTTACGAGACGATCGCCCAACCGGGAGCCCTCATCCGCATAAAAGCACCCAGACAAATGGGCAAAACTTCCTTGATGGCGAGGATTTTGCATCATGCAGAAGCGCAAGGTTCTCGCACGGTAGCGCTGAGTTTTCAGCTAGCCAATAGGAAAATATTCGCTAATTCAGATACATTTTTGCAGTGGTTTTGTGCTAGCATCGGTCAAGAGCTAGGAATGCTGGAGCAGTTGCCCAAGTGTTGGGAATTAGCCGATTTGATTGGCAGCAATCAGTGCTGCAAGGCTTATTTTGAACAGTATTTGCTGTCAGAATCCTCAAAACCTCTGACGTTAGGCTTGGATGAGAGCGATCGCCTGTTTGAATCACCGGAAATTGCCGACGACTTTTTTGGGTTATTGCGAGCTTTGCACGAAGAAGCAAAACGGCGAGATATTTGGAAAAAGTTTCGTTTGATTGTGGTGCATTCTACGGAAGTATATATTCCGCTGGATGTGAATAAATCGCCGTTTAATGTGGGTTTACCGATTGAATTGCCAGAGTTTAATTCTCAGCAAGTGCAAGACTTGGCAAAGCGGCACGGATTGAATTGGAGTGGGAATGAAGTTGGAGACTTGATGGGGTTAGTGGGCGGAAATCCTTATTTAGTGCGGCTAGGAATGTATCATATTTCGCGTCAAGATGTGACTTTAGATCGGTTAGTGAAAGAATCTGCAACTGAAGCGGGAATTTACAGCGATCATTTGCGCCGCCATTTATGGAATTTAGAGAAATATTCGGAATTAATGGAGGCGATGAGAGAGGTTGTGAGTGTTTCCCAGCCAGTTAGATTGAGGTCAGAATTGGGGTTTAAGTTAAATAGTATGGGGTTGGTGAAATTGGATGGAAATCATTGCATTCCGAGATGTCGGTTGTATCAGGAGTATTTTCGCGATCGGCTATAAGCCCAGAGAAACCGGGTTTCTGAGGAAAAATCTCAGGTTGATTGCCAAGTCTTGGCCAGAAACCCGGTTTCTGTCACAGGTGTGTGTTGCGTAAGTCCCAGAAAAGTCGATGAGAAGTCGATGAGAACTCACTCAACTTCTCAAATAGCCACGTGATTCAATAAAAATAGAGTAGAAGCAAGGCGCAGTAGGTGAGGTTTGCAAGCCCCACCGCACTCAATGGCCTGGATGAAAACGACGCTAAAAATAACTTGCTTGTTTTTCTTGGCATCGACTGTTCGATTAGGCGATATTAGACAAGCTACGCCTGCACTCGCTGTTTGACTCTAGAATCCCCATGTGTTTACGCCAGGGAGTATGTCAATCACTTGAAAACTACTCTGCTAACACATTTGGACAACAACCATGCAGCTTAAAAAAAATCCTCAACTAGATGAACTCAACAAAGAAGCAGTATCGAGAACAACCATGCAGCTTAAGACAAACCCTCAACTCGATGCACTCGATAAAAAAGCGGAATCTTCAGAAAAAAACATTCTCCCTGACAAAAAACGTAAATCATGGGTAGGAACCTTACTGAGAATCACTTTTATTTACTTTCCTCTGGGCAGCATAATACTTGGTGCGATCGCCCTCCCTTATTCTAGCGGTTGTGGTGGCAAGGCGAAGCAATCAGAAGGTAAACAATATGTTAGCTCAATGAACAAAGGTCAACAAGCAATATACGCCGAGGAGGGCGCATTTTCCAATTCCGTTAATGCCCTAGGCCTCGGCATTAAAACTCAGACAACCAACTATAACTATTCAACCATATCTACCAAAAATGCTGCGTTTAGTTATGGTGTAGCCCGCAGCAATAATCTTCGTAGCTATGTCGGGGCTGTCTTTTTAGTACCTGTTTCCCAAGCAGCTAACAAAGGGAAGACTACTGTCTCCATTCTGTGTGGAGCAAATTCTCCTGGAAATACCCAACCGCCTGCTCCTATCCTTCAGAAGGGTAATCCTGTCTGCGCTGCTGGTACAGAATCATTGACGAAGTAAACATCGACATTAATGATAATCTCATGTTACCTGAAATTGTTAAAGGCTTCATCATCTTAGCTTGCATCTTCATTCCCCTCGAAAGAATCTTTTCCTTGCACAAGCAAAAGATATTTCGTTTCGGATGGGCAACCGATGCCACATATTTTTTTACAGGTCACTTTATTGGCAGATCGGGCGCTATTGTTGTGACTGTAATTTTGTCGCTGATAACTAATTTACTCAACCCGGAATTGCAAAGCAAAGTAGCCTCTCAACCTGTGTGGTTGCAGTTTGTAGAAGCTATTGTAATTTCAGATATGGCATATTATATGGCTCACAGACTACTGCATGAAGTACCCTGGCTTTGGCAATTTCATGCAGTCCATCACAGCATTGAACACATGGATTGGTTAGCAGCAGTGCGGGTGCATCCCTGCGAGCAAATTTTTACTCAGATTTGCAAAATTATGCCTCTTTACTGGTTGGGATTTACTAAGGAGAGTTTGGTAGTTTATGCTCTTTATTCGGCGGCGATAGCGTTCTTAATTCATTCTAATATTAAATTAAAATTTGGCATCATAAAATGGTTCGTAGCTACCCCACAATTTCATCACTGGCATCACAGTAAAATTCCCGGAATAAACAACAAAAACTTTGCTGTTCAGTTGCCACTGTTAGATTTGCTATTTGGTACTATCTATATGCCAGCAAAAAAAATGCCTCATAAATATGGAATCTCTGATTCTATACCTGCTGGATATGTCGGACAAATGTTCTATCCATTTTCAAGGATGATTAAAAATGCTAGATGAAAATGCAAAACCAGGTATTAAGCGCTATTATCGCTTTTTGCTGGCAATTATGGGTTTTGGTTTGACGAGTGTTGCTTCTTTGGGTGCAGTTGCCCTATTTCATCACATGGATATCCTAACTTTTATCGCCAGTTTAAATACGAAACAAGTAACTGTTGCCGAATTGCAGCAGAATAAGTTGAAACCAGTGATTTTGATCGATGTGCGATCGCCCGAAGAATACGCGGAAGATCGCATCGGTGAAAGTCCGCTGGTTCCCCTAACTGATATTGATATGGGGTTCGGTGTCAAGCAGATTCAATCCATTGTCAAAGCAAGGGTTAAATCCGATCGACCTCAGCCGATAATTGTACTTTATTGTGCCAGAGGAGGGCGATCGGTTAAAGCATACAAACAGTTGGAAAAACTCGCTCGGTATTCCCAAGAATCTGCGGGAAATGAGACTAATAAGATTAAGGATATTAGCCTGAATGTTGTTGTCCTTTCAGGAGGTATCAAAGCGTGGCGGCAAGCAGTGCCGGCTCCAAAAGATGCCCAGATATTAGCTCCAATTACTTTGGGGAGTTTGATAAAGTCTCCGTCAGTCACCCTGCTTTCGGAATGAATCGGGGCAGTTGTGACCAAATTGATTTCTGTCAAATCTCTATCAATAGAAAGGTGCATCGTGCTGGCAGATTAGCTATCTTCAAGAAAAGTAGCCAGAATCCTCAGCAATCTGCAACGGTTGGCTGTTTTGGCAGGCAGCACAATAATTAGAGTTAGCATAACTTGATTCCATGCAAAACACGATAGAGATACTTCCTTCTTCAGACTCGCGGACTCTTTCCAAAAAGCAATCCGTACTCCCTAATTACGAAGCAGCCGAGCGACAATTTGTCAATTTGCTAGAAGTCGAGGATTTAGACAAGACGGTGGCGGCAAAACCGTTACTTGTCAGCGATTTTGAAAGCGCGATCGCCTATGCAATTCAAGCAGCTTACCAACAGGAACCGGGCGATGAGGCCGCTCACCGCTTCTTGCAGCGCGTACTTTACCGCATCAACCGCCTCAACTTGTTTTGGTACGACGATTTGCGCCGCTACAACAACGAACGATCGCACTATTTGCGTTCTGTGCGCGATCGCATTGAGGAACCTTGGCAGCAGTGGGAAATCGCACAAATCGACGTTGCAGCGCTGCAAAAATTGCCGGATGTCAAGCAAGCCCTGCGCGATCGCGCCACCGCCGATGTCGATCCTCCGCTAACTGAGCTCGATCGCTACCAGCGGGAACAGATGACTGAAGAGGGATACAAACACCTGCTGGCGATCGCCTCCTTCGACGGTTTAGTGGAAGCCAGCCGTGTTTCTCGCATCATCGGCGGTGCCGGCAACGAAATTCAGTGCACCCTTACGCGAGTGCTGATCGAAGAATACGGCGGCGGTCGCCTCCCCCGCAAGCACTCGACCTTTTTTGCTCAAATGCTGGCAGAATTCGATATGAGTACGGAACCGGAAGCGTACTTCGATTTAGTGCCTTGGGAAGTGCTCGCAAGCATTAATCACAACTTCCTGCTTACCGAACGCAAGCGCCATTTTCTGCGCTACAACGGCGGACTCACTTATTTTGAGGTGGCCGGGCCCGTCGCTTACCGCAATTATCTAGCCGCCGCCCAGCGTCTGGGCCTCTCGCAAGCTGCGATGGGTTATTGGGAACTGCACATCAAAGAAGATGAACGTCACGGCCGCTGGATGTTAGATGAAGTGGCGATCCCGCTGGTTGATAGATACCCGCAGGAGGCGTGGGAGCTGGTGTTGGGGTACGATCAGGAGAAGTCGATCGGCGATCGGGCTGCGGCTGCTGTAGTGCGATCGATCCAAGCCACAGAACACAATTAACAGCTATATCCTAGGGTGGGTCAGAGACTGATGCACCCTAGATTTTGCACCGTTCTCAATAAGCCTTTTAGGAACCATTGGTGACAAGTTAAGGCTGTAAGTCTTTTGTCAAGAGGCTTTCGGAGAGTTCTTAAAAAAGAATTGGTCAGACC
>NZ_JAUBTI010000042.1:0-3426 GCF_036702415.1 Microcoleus sp. D3_18a_C4
TCGCGATTTGTAGAATACGCGAGCGGGGACGCTCGCACTATAATAAAAAAAATGCTTTTTGCAAAACTGAGATGCTCGCGGATTTTACGCATTTTTGTGAGTGATCGATCTAAAGATAAACCGGGTGTAGAAGGCAATAGTGCGTAATTTTTTTCCTATAAATTCTGCTGGATTATGTCGCAGCATTCGGCAACAGTTGCTCTTTCTTCCATTGCTGCTACTAGGGCTTCGTAAGCTGATTTGTGGCTTTCGATCAGGTTTTTCGCTCGCAGCAAACCCCAGTTTTGTTTGAGTTGAATCTCGGAACTTGGACGGCGCAGTTGTGTTAAAATTGCACGAATTTTGGTGCGGTCTTCGGCTCCTCCTTCTGCACGGCCGTAAACAAATTTTTCGGCGACTATTCCGGCCATCCACACGGTGCAGTATTGGTCTAAAAGTTGGGCAGAAAGAGTGCCAGTTTGGAGTTGAGATGCTAATTGTTCGTCTTCAAATCGGACGCCGCCTTGGGCTGTTTGACCTTGTTTAAATGCTTCCCAAGCGTTGAGGGCGTAGCTGGTTACGGGAATTCCCAACAGGTGCGCGACTAGGAAGTGTCCGGCTTCGTGGTGAAGGATACGATCGCGCTTTTGTTTGGAAGTTCCCCCCAGCCAATCTAATAAAATAGTACCGCCTTGACCTTGCCACTGGAAACTGTCAAGGGTGGCTAGCCCCAACAGGCAAAAAGTGGCGATCGCAGGTACGGCTTCTGGCAAGTTGAATAGGGGGCCCAACAATATTGAAACGGTGATGGCAAAGATAGAAATAGCGATAATATTCAAAGAAGTGTCTTTCATAATGGGAAATGGGTAACTGGGAATTGGTAATGGGTAATTTGTAATAGGGAATTGGTAATGGGAATTGGTTTTAGAGGTAAACTCAGGTACGATCGCGCGATCGGTTTGGCAGCGTCGGGGCGATCGCAGCACCCAGGACTTCCGACAAAAACACCACCTTCCAGTTTGACTGAAAATTGTCCCTCCGAAGCCACCGATATTAAAAAGATATTAAAATAAATCAAAGTCCAGTAAAAGTGTTAGTGGAATCCTTCATGTCAGTTTTGGCAGCGATCGCAGTTTTAGGTATCTTGATTGTCGTTCACGAACTCGGCCACTTCCTGGCGGCGAGACTTCAACACATCCACGTCAACCGCTTCTCTATCGGTTTCGGGCCCGTCCTCTGGAAGTACCAAGGCCCGGAAACTGAATACGCCCTCCGCGCCTTTCCCCTGGGAGGTTTCGTGGGTTTCCCGGACGACGATCCAGACAGTACAATTCCCCCAAATGACCCGAATTTGCTCAAAAATCGCCCCGTGCTCGATCGGGCGATCGTCATTAGCGCAGGGGTAGTTGCCAACTTAATTTTTGCTTATTTCCTGCTGGTGGTGCAATTGAGCACTGTCGGCGCTGCACAAATGAACTACCTACCGGGAGTTAAAGTCCCGGAAGTCGCTGCGGAAGTCAGTTCGGCCGCCAAACAAGCGGGAATTCGATCGGGCGACGTTGTTCTGTCTGTTGACGGCAAGGAATTGGGCGCTTCCGGCGAAGCAGTCAAATTATTGGTCGCAGCAATCCAAGATCATCCCAACCAACCCCTAGCGTTGGAAATTCAGCGCCAAGAACAAAAATTTGTGGTGACAGTAACTCCTGAAGAGTCGCCCGACGGCAAAGGTCGCATTGGCGTGCAGCTAACTTCTAACGGCACTGTGGTGCGGCAGCGGGCCGGATTTGTAGAGGCGTTTAGCAAGGCCGCCAAAGAATTTGAGCGGATTGTGGTGCTGACGGTTCAAGGCTTCGGGCAGTTACTTAGCAATTTCAGCCAAACTGCCGACAAGTTGTCCGGGCCTGTGGCGATTGTGGCGATTGGTGCAGGGATTGCCAAATCGGATGCTGCGAGTTTGTTTCAGTATGCGGTGTTAATTAGCGTCAATTTGGCTGTGATTAATATCTTGCCTTTACCTGCTTTGGACGGCGGTCAGCTAGCTTTTCTGTTAATAGAAGGACTGCGGGGCAAGCCTCTACCGAACCGCATTCAGGAAAATGTCATGCAGACTGGTTTGGTGCTGTTGCTGGGTTTGGGAATTTTCTTGATTATTCGCGATACAGCTAATTTGGCTGGGTTTGATTTGCGAAATTTCATGCAATAGTAAATGATATCAATTCCGGTGGCACCGAACTGATTGTTGACGGTTGACTGTATTAGGTAGTGCGAGCGTCCTCGCTCGCTAACAAAATCGCGAGCGGGGACGCTCGCACTGACCTTATCCAAATATACTATTCCGATGCAACCGGAAACGATTTAACAAATAACTCATAACAAATAACTCATAACAAATAACTCATAACAAATAACTCATAACAAATGACTAAAAAGTTAAGTTTAAAACAACGATCGCTCGAAATTCTGATTCGCCTCAAACGCCTCTATCCAGAAGCTCCTTGCACTCTCAACTACGAAACTCCCGTGCAGTTGCTGGTGGCGACGATTCTCTCGGCTCAGTGTACGGACGATCGAGTAAATTTGGTAACGCCAGCTTTGTTTAAGCGTTTCCCCGATGCGGTTGCTTTGGCAAATGCTGATTTAGAAGAACTCGAAAGTCTGGTGAGATCGACTGGTTTCTACCGCAATAAGTCTAAAAACATTAAAGGTGCTTGTCAGGCGATCGTCAATAAATTTAACAATCAAGTGCCGCAGCGGATGGAACTGCTGCTAGAATTGCCCGGAGTTGCCCGCAAAACGGCTAATGTCGTTCTAGCCCACGCTTTTGGTATTAATATGGGGGTGACGGTAGACACTCACGTCAAACGTTTGACTCAGCGGTTGGGATTGACCGAACATACCGATCCTATAAGGATCGAGCGGGATTTGATGATATTGTTGCCGCAGCCGGATTGGGAAAATTGGTCGATTCGGTTGGTTTATCACGGCCGGGCAGTTTGTAATGCGAGAAATCCGGCTTGCAATATTTGCGAACTTGCAGATTTGTGCCCTTCTGCTAATAGTTAGGTTTTCCACCAATGTTAACTACAGGCAAGATGCCTGTACCACAAAAAAATTGAGTTATTGTGGAACAGGCATCTTGCCTGTTGCTAAAAAAATTGAGTTATTGTGGAACAGGCATCTTGCCTGTTGCTAAAAAAATTGAGTTATTGTGGAACAGGCATCTTGCCTGTTGCTAAAAAAATTGAGTTATTGTGGAACAGGCATCTTGCCTGTTGCTAAAAAAATTGAGTTATTGTGGAACAGGCATCTTGCCTGTTGCTAAAAAAATTGAGTTATTGTGGAACAGGCATCTTGCCTGTTGCTAAAAAAATTGAGTTATTGTGGAACAGGCATCTTGCCTGTTGCTAAAAAAATTGAGTTATTGTGGAACAGGCATCTTGCCTGTTG
>NZ_JAUBTI010000042.1:3526-52417 GCF_036702415.1 Microcoleus sp. D3_18a_C4
TATTGTGGAACAGGCATCTTGCCTGTTGCTAAAAAAATTGAGTTATTGTGGAACAGGCATCTTGCCTGTTGCTAAAAGTGTAGAGTTATTGTGGAACAGGCATCTTGCCTGTTGCTAAAAATGTTGAGTTATTGTGGAACAGGCATCTTGCCTGTTGCTAAAAATCTTGTTAACAAAAGAAATAATTCAAATAAAAGCGATCCGAAATCACCAAAATATAGTAAAATAGTAGATTGTGATTAATCTAAGGATATCAACAGATTATGGCTAAGAAGAGCATGGTCGAGCGCGAGAAAAAGCGCCAGAGACTCGTAGACAAGTACGCCGACAAGCGGGAAGACCTGAAAGACCAGTTTGACCAAGCTAACAATCAGATGGACAAAATGGCGATTCACCGCCAACTACAACAGCTACCCCGCAGCAGTTCGCGGACTCGCTTGCGGAACCGCTGCTGGGCAACTGGACGGCCCAGAGGTTACTATCGTGACTTCGGACTGTCTCGCAACATGATGCGAGAAATGGCTCACGAAGGTCTTTTGCCCGGTGTTGTGAAGTCTAGCTGGTAGCACGAGAAAGAAGGAAGTTCGGCAACGGATTCTGTAACGGATGTAACGGATGTAACGGATGTAACGGATGTAACGGATGTAACGGATGTAACGGATGTAACGGATGTAACGGATGTCAGGAAGAAGGAAGAAGGAAGAAAAAAACTCACAATTAATCGGCAGGATTAGGTTTGGGGTTGATTTTTGTTTCAGACTTATGAGTTAAATTTTCCTCCTTCTTGCTTCACTGGCCACAGCATTTATCGATGCCGAGACTTTCGAGTAACAAGTCGCTGACGGCATTGGCGATCGCAAATTCGCCGTAGAAGCTTTTAGAAAAATCATAGGCCTGCATTTCGGTGACGATCGCAATTACGAGGCTGCCCACGTCATTTTCGCCTTCCATGCGCTGGCGGACATAGATTTGGGCAGCTCTTTTAGCTATTTGCTGGTTGGCTGCTTCTGGGATAAACTCGGAGTCTAGCCATGCCAGCAGCGTTTGTTGGAGCCATTGGCCTTCTTGTTCGGGGTTTTTGGCGGGCGGTAAGGTAATAGGTTCAATGGTTTCAGACATGATTATTCCTAATTGCTAATGTTGACTTTGAAAAGTTAACTGAGAAATGACAACTGATAAATATATGCAATATGATATACCGACAATTATACAAGGATATGCCCAAGGCTACTTCTTGATGGCAAATGACGGCGAGGAAAGTTTGGGGTGGTATTCCAGCCGGCAGCGGGCGCTGATTCCCCTGGATGAAAGATTTACCTATCCGAAATCCCTGCGTCGCCAAATCAATCAAAATCGATTTTCCGTGGCTGTGAACCGCGATTTTGGGGCGGTGGTTGAGGGTTGTGCCGATCGCGAAACGACTTGGATTTCTAAGGAGCTCAAGAAGATTTACTGGGGTTTGTATGAGGCCGGTTGGGCTTACAGCTTCGAGACTTGGTGCGGGGACGAGTTGGCGGGCGGTATTCTCGGATTGTCGATCGGCGGTGCGTTTATTGGGGAGTCGATGTTTTACCGAATTCCCGAGGGTTCTAAGGTGGCGATGGTGAAGTTGGTGGAGAGATTGCGCGATCGATCTTATCTGCTATTCGACGCTCAAATGAACAATCCGCACTTGGAAAGATTCGGAGCTTATACTGTTAAGGAAAAACTGTACAACACTCTTTTGCAAGCAGCTTTGAAGCGCCGCTGCTCGCTATTTTAACAAACACTAAAGTCCTGACTACAAACGGATTATTGAGATTGTTTGAATTAGCCAATTTTTGAACAACGAAACTGCCACAGTTCAAGAAATAGTATAATTAAGCTTAGATCCTTCTCGGAGACAACCACTATGCAAGTCACAACCGCAGAAATCATTTATCCTTCCAGCGACGGTCAACCAATGGCAGAAAGCACCATTCAATACGAATTAATTGTCAAAATTAAAGAAGGTTGCGAATCGCTGTTTAAGAATGACCCAAACGTTTTTGTAGCAGCCGATTTACTCTGGTATCCCGTTGAGGGCCGACCCGATATTTCTCAAGCACCTGATACGATGGTGGTATTTGGCAGACCAAAGGGCGATCGGCCTTCTTACATACAATATCGAGAGGAAAATATTGCTCCTCAAGTCGCCTTTGAAATTCGCTCCCACAACGACAGCCAAACTAAAATGAATAAAAAATTGGCATTTTACCAGCGTCATGGAGTTGAGGAATATTACCTTTACGATCCAGAAACAAATGAGTTGCAAGGTTGGCAAAGAATTGAGGGAAATCTAGAAGTAATTGAGCCGATGGAGGGATGGATCAGTCCGAGATTGGGTGTGCGGCTTGAGTTGGGAGAAGAAGGTTTAGAAATCTATCGACCTGATGGAGAAAAGTTTCTTTCCTATGGGGAATTAGAAGAACAGCGGGGATTATATCGCCAGCGTTTACAACAAGAATCTCAAAGAGCCGAACAAGAATCTCAAAGAGCCGAACGTTTAGCCGCCAAACTGCGGGAACTGAACATCGATCCAGATAGCATTTAAGCCGGAATAAATGCTAAGAAACCCGATTTCTCAAACAAATCGGGTTTCTGAGGATTGCGGTTATTTATTCTTTGAGTCCAGGACTAATCAAGACAAAAGAAACCGGGTTTTTTGCGGTTTTGCAGACGGTAACGCGTCTTCTCAGGTAAAAACCCGGTTTCTGACCACCCGTGCGTAAGTCTTATTCTTTTCAGGGCGAACCGGGATATTTGGTCGATCGCCCCCCAGCTAAAATTACATATACTACAATATATAATACAGAGATTAGAGCCAAAATCCTTGGAGCTCAGAAAAATCAGAATCGAAGCCCCTTGAATGTGTAAAAATACTGAAGCAAACATTACTAAACCCTGCACGGAGCAATTGTTGTGGATTCCAGATATAACCCCCAATCCATAGAAGAAAAATGGCAGCAGACATGGGCTGAGCAAAACTTAGACCAGATGCCAGAAGATACCCAAAAGCCTAAATTTTATGCCTTATCCATGTTCCCCTACCCGTCGGGAAACCTGCACATGGGCCACGTCCGCAACTACACAATCATCGATGTAATTGCCAGACTCAAGCGAATGCAAGGCTATCGGGTACTCAATCCGATGGGATGGGACGCTTTTGGTTTGCCCGCAGAAAATGCCGCCATCGAGCGCGGAATTCCCCCGGCAAAATGGACGTATGAAAATATTGCCCAAATGAAAGGCTTATTTCGCCGTCTCGGCATTTCCTTTGATTGGACAAAAGAAGTTACAACTTGTTCTCCTGATTATTATCGGTGGACTCAATGGATTTTCTTGCAATTTTTAGAAGCAGGATTAGCATATCAAAAAGAAGCGGCAGTTAATTGGGACCCGATCGACCAAACAGTCTTAGCAAACGAACAAGTAGATAACGAAGGTCGTTCCTGGCGTTCCGGTGCCAAAGTCGAGCGCAAATTATTGCGGCAGTGGTTCCTCAAAATTACCGATTACGCCGAACAGTTATTAAACGACTTAGACAAATTGCCAGATTGGCCAGAAAGAGTCAAATTAATGCAAGCCAACTGGATCGGCAAATCAGTCGGCGCTTACTTAGAATTTCCGATTGTCGGAATGGATGAAAAAATCGCCGTTTTCACCACTCGCCCCGACACAGTTTACGGCGTCAGTTACCTTGTTTTAGCGCCGGAACATCCACTAACTCAGCGCGTGACAACGGAAGACAGAAAAGCCGCCGTAGAAACCTTCATCAAAGAAGTCGCCGCCCAAAGCGAGATCGATCGTACAGCCGAAGACAAACCAAAGCGCGGCATCCCCACAGGCGGCAAAGCAATCAACCCTTTCAACGGCGAAGAAATTCCCATTTGGATTGCAGATTATGTGCTGTACGAATACGGCACCGGCGCAGTTATGGGAGTACCCGCCCACGACACGCGAGATTTCAAATTTGCCAATCAATATCAACTGCCAATTAAAGTAGTAATTGTCGATGATGATGAAGTTCCGCTGACGGAAGCTTACACCGAACCAGGAATTATGATTAATTCCGAAAGCTTCAACGGCATGGATTCAATTAAAGGCAAAGCAGCAATAATTAAATATGCCGAAGATGCAGGTTGCGGCAAAGCGCGAGTGCAATACCGCTTGAGAGATTGGTTGATTTCTAGACAGCGTTATTGGGGCGCTCCGATTCCCGTAATTCACTGTCCCACCTGCGGAACAGTTCCCGTACCCGCATCGGATTTGCCCGTATTGTTGCCGGAAAATGTACAATTTACTGGCAAAGGTTCGCCCTTGGCAAAGATGGAAGAATGGGTAAACGTTCCTTGTCCGAGTTGCGGCACTCCGGCGAAGCGAGAAACAGATACGATGGATACTTTTATCGATTCTTCGTGGTATTTCTTGCGCTATCCCGATGCTCAAAATCAAGAGCAAGTCTTCGATTCGGCGAAGACAAATGATTGGATGCCCGTAGACCAATATGTCGGCGGCATCGAACACGCAATCTTGCACTTGCTGTATTCGCGGTTCTTTACCAAGGTTTTGCGCGATCGGGGTTTGATCGATTGTGACGAACCATTTAAACGCCTGTTAACTCAGGGCATGGTGCAAGCAATGGCCTATAAAAACCCTGTTACTGGCAAATACGTTCCCCCAGCAGATATAGACCCCGCCAATCCCAAAGATCCTCAAACTGGCGAAGCTTTGGAAGTCTTCTACGAGAAGATGTCCAAATCAAAATACAATGGCGTTGACCCCTTGGAAGTTATGGGCAAATATGGGGTAGATACGGCGCGGATGTTTATTTTATTCAAAGCGCCGCCAGAGAAGGATTTGGAGTGGGACGATGCCGATGTGGAAGGGCAATTTCGCTTTTTAAATCGCGTTTGGCGCGTGGTGACAGAGTTTGGTTCACCCCCCCCTGCCCCCCCTTGCCAAGGGGGGGAGAAAGAGGTGTTAAGTAAACCTGAGAAGGATTTGCGGCGGGCGATTCACACTGCAATTAAGGAAGTTAGCGACGATTTGGAGGGTGATTATCAGTTCAATACTGCTGTTTCGGAAATGATGAAACTCAGCAATGCTTTGAATGATGCTAAATGTAAAGAGTCGCCAATTTATGCAGAAGGAATTAACACTTTGATTCGCTTGTTAGCGCCTTTTGCGCCACATATTGCTGATGAATTGTGGCACAATACTGGTAACAGTGAATCGGTGCATACGCAAACTTGGCCGAGTGTGGATGCTTCTGCCTTAATTACCGATGAAATTACGCTGGTAATTCAAGTTATGGGCAAGACTCGCGGCACAATTCAAGTGCCTTCTGGTGCGGATAAAGCTGCTTTGGAAAAGTTTGCTCGCGAGTCGGAATTAGCCAAGCGTCACCTGGAAGGTAAGGAGATTAAAAAGGTAATTGTGGTGCCTGGAAAGTTGGTTAATTTCGTGGTAGCTTGAGTGTAAAAGTCGCTACCTGTAGGCAACGTATCGTTTCTACACAAACACAACCTCATCCCCTTTAAACACTATCGGGCAACTATTATTTACTGTAAGAGTAGACAAGTTGCCCTTTTTTTACTAGCTTTAAGGGAATTTTAGGATTGTTTAGCGGCTCGTTTTTTAGCCTTACCTTTTCTTCCCATTCTTTAAATTTAGGTTCCAGCATTTCAGGTGTAAGTTTATAAATCTCTTTGAGAGTTATGCCTTCATACAGTCCAATATACCAAGCTTCTACTCTGCGATATTTGTCAAGTATAATTTCATTCAAATGATGGTGAGTATTGACCCCACCGCTTCTATTAAGAGCAATATTTATTGTTTTAAGTTCGTATTCTTTTCCTTCAGCATCAATAGCATCGTTTCCTTCACGTCCCGGTGATATCCGCAGCCCTAAAAGGATTAATAACTGTAAAGTCTTTCCCCCGTTATCTTGAAAAATATCCGCAATACCATATTCACTAGCCAGATTTTGCAATTCTTGGATGCTTTTCATAGCATTTTCTAGCCGTTTAGCATCTGAAATGCGTTCTGCTTCCGTGGTAACAGCCTCTTCAACAGGCTCTACAACTGACGGAGAAACTGGTTCAGCTATCAGGGTGTTAATGAGAGCTGTACTCTCGCCGCTTTGGCTAAAACTGATTAAATAAGTAGCGGGTACATCGAGCGCTTCAGCTAGAGCGAAAATAACTTCAAAGGATGGCGATCTTTCACCGCGTTCCAATAAGCTGATATAGTCAGTAGTCTTGTCTATGAGTTCTGCTAACTCGTCCTGTGTCATCCTTTTTTCTCTGCGTAACTGACTTACGTTGGCCGCAAATTGTTGTCTGGCTTCTTTGTAATTCATACCCCTCACAATTCATAAAAACGAACGGAAAGTTCGCTTTTTGAATGGTACGAAGAATTTATACACAAAACAACGTACTGAAAGTACGGATTTAGTAAGACTGACAGTACGGATTTTGATATAATGACAGTAGGCTGTGTCTGTTGTACCTTAAACTAATATAAATTAAGCATGAGTAACATTTTGCCGGCCCCAATTTACACCACCCAATACGGTCAATCTTATTTGGGAGATTCTCTTCATCTCCTGAATAGTCTTGCTAGCAATTCTGTAGATTTGGTGATTACATCCCCTCCTTTTGCATTGCAACGCCAAAAGAGTTATGGAAATGAAGATCAAGATTTATATGTTGATTGGCTGCTGGGCTTTGCTCCTGAAATTAAAAGAGTTCTTAAGGATACTGGAAGTTTTGTTATAGACCTTGGAGGTGCTTATCAAAAAGGCATACCTGTACGCTCGCTGTATAATTACCGCGTACTTATTAGATTATGTGACGAATATGAATTTAAACTGGCTCAAGAGTTTTTCTGGTTTAATCCTTCAAAACTTCCATCTCCTATAGAGTGGGTGAATAAAAAGAAAATCAGGGCTAAAGATTCTGTGAATACTGTTTGGTGGCTTTCCAAAACGAATCAGCCTCAAGCGAATATTACTAAAGTCAAAGTAGAGTATTCTGAGAGAATGAAAAAACTTTTAAAAAATGCTGATGAATTTTACACGCCCAAAGAACGTCCTTCCGGTCACAATATTAGCGATCGATTTGCCAAAGATAATGGAGGTGCTATTCCATCTAATTTGCTAGAGATTTCTAATTCTGAAAGTAATTCTCAATACTTGCGTTGGTGCAAAGAGTTTAATGTTAAGGCGCATCCGGCACGTTTCCCCCAAAAATTACCGTCATTTTTTATAAATTTTCTTACTGAACCGGGAGACTTGGTAGTAGATATTTTTTCGGGTTCTAATACTACGGGTTATGCAGCAGAACAATTATCAAGAAACTGGATAAGCTTTGAAAAAGAAAAACAATATGTTGCTGCATCAATATTTAGATTTTTGCCTCAAGATTTTTTTTGGCAAGCGGATACAATATACAACCAATTGTTAACTGAGGAAGCATCAGGATTGATTTTACCTCAAAATAGGCTACTTTTTGAAGTTAATAATTATTCGTTTTAATGGGGCTAAATAGTCGAATTTTTATTTGAGTTACCACAATGATAGAAATACAAAATAGATACAGACATTGTTTGAAGTTGCTATTTTCAATAGGGAAAATTTGGGCGATCGCCTACATTGCTTCCTGTATACTCTTGTTTTTTCTGCAAACTCGTTTCATCTTTCAGCCAACAGCTACAATCGCCAAAACACCGGATGCTTTTAACATCCCTTACCAAGAAGTTTGGTTGCCAGTTAAGGGTCGATCGCGCAAAATTGAAAAACTTCACGGTTGGTGGCTGCCCGCCGCCAATCGAAAATCATTAGGAACTTTATTGTACCTGCACGGCAGGGGTTTGAACATCGGTGCGAATATTACTCAATCTTACCGCTTTCGGCAATTGGGTTTTTCTGTATTGCTGATTGATTACCGGGGTTACGGCCGCAGTCAAGGCAGTTTTCCGAAGGAATCACAAGTATATGAAGATGCTGAAGTTGCTTATAATTATTTAGTTAAGCAGCGGCAATTGTTGCCTAGCCAAATTTTATTTTATGGTCATTCAATGGGAGGTGCTGTTGCTATTGAGTTAGCAATCAGGCATCCAGAAGCTGCTGGTTTGATTGTCCACAATTCGTTTACTTCTATGCTGGATATGGTGGAAAATAATGCTTATATGCGATTTTTTCCGGTGCGGTTGTTGCTGACGCAAAGGTTTGATTCTCTTGCTAAGGTTAAATCACTGCGAATGCCGATTTTGTTTGTTCACGGGATTGACGATCGTTTTGTTCCTGCTACTATGAGCAAAAAGTTATATGCTAGTTCTCCTGAATATAAAAAAATTTTGCTAGTTCCTAATGCTAGGCACAATAATGGAGATGCTTTTTTTAATAATCCCGAATATCGCCAAACTATTGTGGATTTTGCCGCAAAAGTAATCGATCGAAAAAAACTATGACTTACGCACTCCGCCTTCATAACCGGGTTTTTCACCGCATCTGCTGGTTACAACAAAGTTTTTTCGTAAAAAACCCGGTTTCTGAGCACCTATGGGTAAGTCCTATTTAATTGTTAGTTTCAAAAAGCAATTGCACGATCGCTCCGCATTCCAATTTTAATACAGATTGAGCGCTGCCGCCATTAACGGCAATTTCTACCCAACCGTCAGAACCAGTTATGGCAATTAAATCGCCCGGTTCGGTGTCGCTGTAGGTTTTACCGCTGGGGATGCGAATTGCATCAGAACTATTGCTAATTGTCAATGACCAATTGTTACCTATAATGCAATTATTGGGGATATTAGTAATTAGGTTGCCAAAGCGATCGACATATTGAACACAGCCTGCTGCACCTGTGGCTGTAACCGCACAATTTGGTATCTCTAACTGCACTAAACTTGCAGGGTCGATCGCCCGTCCCAACTCTTCCAATGCCACCCCGTTCGCCAAGTGAGCGCCCGCAGCAGCGAAAATATCGCGACCGTGAAAAGTGCTGCTGGGTTGAGGTGTGCGCCAGTATTTGGGGTTGGTGAGTTCGACAGATGCGATCGCACTTTCCCGACTCAACACCCCGTTAAACAACCCGTTATCCGGCCCGACAAGAAAGCAATTAGCACATTTAATCGCAACCGGGCGTCTCTTGCTTCCCACCCCCGGATCGACGACAGCAATATGTACGGTTTCCGGGGGAAAATAAGCAAAAGCAGTCATCAAACAAAACCTCGCGGCCGCAATATTTTGAGATGGTATTTGGTGAGTAATGTCAATGACTTTTAACTGCGGGTTAATTTGGGCGATCGCACCTTTCATCACTCCCACATAAACATCGCTTAATCCAAAATCCGTCAGCAGAGTTATAATTCTATTTTTAGACATATATCCACAGGTAAAAATATGGTATCACAATGGGAAAACTTTCTGCACAACTTGGGAGAATGGCACGGTTCCTTCACTCAGCTATCAACGCGAGGAGAGGTACTTCAAGATACTCCTAGCATTATTTCTCTCGAAGGCTTCAATGACAACAAAAATGTGCGATTGAAACTCCGTCGGTTTTCCCCAAATCCTAGCGGTGTCGGCGAACCGGAAGTGAGCGAACTTGTTCGAGAATATCAAAGTTTGGGACGAGATATCCTATTTTTTGAGAATGGAGCTTTTTGTCAGGGAACTATTCAACTAGCGCCTTATTCTGAGTGCGGTGCCGAGTTTGGTTTTATCTACAATTATCGCCGGTTGCGCTTCCCTCTGACATACAATACCGACGGCAATTTATCAAAACTTATCTTAATTCGGGAAAAGCAGCTTGATAAAAATGTCCCCGAACGTCCGCCTTTAACAGTTGACGATTTGCTGGGAGAGTGGGAGGGCGAGGCCGTGACAATGTATCCTGATTCGCGTTCTCCCGATACCTATTCTACCAATTTACAATTGCATTTGGAAAGTAGCGATCGCCTACAGCAGAAAATTACTTTTGGCAGTAATGCTAGTGTTATCACTTCTAGCGCCACCATAGACGGTTCAGTTCTGCACTTTAACGAAGGTACTTCGCCCGTGCAAGTTGTGCTGCTTCCTGACGGCGGTTCTTGCACTTTACCTGTCAAGATTGAATCCAGAAAACCTATATTTTTCGAGGCTGGTTGGTTGGTAGAACCTGACTTGCGGTTTCGGATGATTCGCAGTTACAACGATCGGGGTGAATGGGTAAGTTTGACTTTAATTAAAGAACGAAAAATTAGTCATTAGTAATTTAGTCATTAGTCATTAGTCATTAGTTAGTAGGGGCGGGTTTTACCCTAAATATTTATAGGTAACTCAGGAAATAGATAAACCCGCCCTTTGGATTTGATGCTCTTCCAGTCCACTTTACGGCGGAGGAAAGTTTATGTAGCAGCTAATTTTATTTGCGGGATTTTGTTTCCTGGGTTTGCGATTGAATCACCGCACTCCAATCATCATTGTTAACAGCCGCTTCCAAATCCTTAGCCTGTTCGCCAGCACTTTTGGCGGCTGTTTCTAACTCTTTGGTAAGAGTGGAATCTGCCATTGCTTTCCGCAATTTCAGCTTCTTTTCCTCATAAGCTTTTTGTTCTTCGGCAGACATTGCCGATCGCGCTGCTTGACCTACCGTAGCCGCCCACATTTCGCTTTCAGCACCGTTTCCAGGTGGAATGCTGCCAATTTCTGCTATCCAAGCATCCCGCAAACTTTCCATTTCTTCCCGCTTGGGGAATTTGAAAGTTTGCACCCGCAGGAAAGCGCAATTTTCGACGCCATTTTGGGCGATGTGACCGTTGATTGAAAGCAGGATATTTCGCGAATAACCGATAAACTGAGTATTGCGGGAAGTGTCCATTACAGCATACACGCCGGCGACTTTCGCGTTAGTTGCCAAATCGCGCCACGTATCGATCGACATTACTTGCGTGCCGTCATTTTCTAATTCAGAAATAGCAGCCGCTGCGCTGTGTTCTGAGTCGGAACTGTATAAAAAGTTGTGCAGTCCTTCATGGGCGACAGGTACGTTTTGATGTTCAATTGCTACGTCTCGATCGGCATTCACTTGATTAGCTTCCATTAAATTCAATTCCTCAAAAAATGTCAACTTTACTCATTAAATCCCGCTTTCAGGGGCGGGCAAGATGCCCAACCCCTACTCCCCACAATAAAGTTCTCGTGGAACAGGCATCTTGCCTGTTCTATTGTTTTTTTTGCCCTTATATAGCAATCCTAAATGAGATGTAGGGGTAGTGCTACCCCTACTCCCCGTGCCTACCCCAGCATCATGGGGGCAACCGGGCGTGGGTTTTGCCCCTACAAGAATTACACAAATGATGCGAGGATTGCTATATACTTAACTTACGGAAATTTGTTGCAATTCCTCGTCAGTCAATTTAACTTCGAGCGCCTGCACAGAGTCCTCAATACTCGATACTTTGCTCGCACCGGGAATCGGAACTACGCAGGGCGATTGAGCCATCAACCAAGCTAATACTATACAGTAAACTGAAACGTTTTTTTCTGCGGCTAATTTTGCGATCGCGGGCATCTCTTGCAAGCTGGTGACGCGGCGGCTTCCTCCCAAAGGACTCCAGGGAAAAAATGTCAGTTTTTCGGTTTCGCAATATTCCAGAACCCCGTCTGATTCCGGCTGTCTGTGCCACGGATTGTACTGATTCTGCACGGAGACAACTTCTACTGTATCGCGGGCACGTTTGATCTGCTCTACAGAAAAGTTGGACACTCCAATAAATCGAATCATTCCTGCTTCTACTGCTTCTTTTGCAGGTGCTAGGGCTGCTTCGATGGTATAAGCAGGATCGGGCGAGTGGTACTGCCAAAGGTCGATCGGTTCCTTGCCGCCCAATGCTTCAAAACTTTCGCGAATTGTCTGGCGCAAATGGTGGGGATTGCCGTTGCGCGTCCATGCACCTTGAGGCCGCATTAAGCCGCCTTTAGTGGCGACAGTAACGGCCCGAGTATCTCCGGTGTACTGTTCCAAAGCTTTGGCAATCAGGTGTTCATTGTGGTGTTTGTCGGATTCATCTTGGCAGTAGGAATCTGCGGTGTCAATTAGGGTGACACCCAAATCGAGGGCGCGGTGGATTACTGCAATTGATTGATCTTCGGGCGGCCGGCCGCTTAAGGACATTGGCATACCTCCAAGACCGATCGCGCTGATAGTAAAATTACTGTTACCCAGTTTTTTTCTTTTCATTGGTTTCCCTTCCTTTGCGTGGTTTATTTCCAGTTTACATTTCAAGGATAAGTTGAAATCTTACATTTATTTAACTATCTAAGTAAATAGACCAAAATATTTTTTAGATAAGCTGTTTTGCCTTGAAAATGTATATTTCACTTCCCTATTCCGCACCTGTCAAATCCTCTCCCTCTCAAACATAATAGACAATCTCGATCCGCAGCAGCCAACCCTACCTACTTAACTAGCTGGAAGCGCTGGTGTAAAAGCGGAGTGCAAATTGCCAGAAGTAGCGGGAGAAAAATAACAGCCCGATCGCCAATATTCCCGCCCCTGCGATCCAAACGATTTCACCTCTCCCCAGCATGGCTTCTGCAGGCACAGTCGTCAAGAAGGCAACGGGAACTACGAAAGTGAAGAAAAATCGATAAGCTGCAGGATAAGCGGCCATTGGAAATCTACCCGCTTCTAACAATCCTTTGAGGACTTCGGTAACATTGTAAATTTTGACAAACCAAATGCTGGTGGCCCCTAACATAAACCATATACTGTAAAGAGTAATAGTTCCGAATAACAGCGGTATTGCTGTTAAAAAATAGTTGCCGATTGCTACTCCCAATTTGTTGGCAGCATACAGCAGCAATACGGTGCCGAAGATTAAATCTGGGATTCCCCAAGGCGAAACTGTGTTTGCAGACAGCCAAAATTGGGAACTGATGGGTTTGAGGAGTACGAAATCGAGAGTACCTTGCTGGACTCGATCGACAATACGGCTGAGATTAGGTGCTAGAAACGTTGACGAAAACCCCTGCAAAATCGTGAAAATACCGAGTACAACTAAGGCCTCTTCCCATGAATAGCCCGAAAACGTGTAGCCGGTACGGTAGAACAAAAACAGCCCAAACAAGCTGCCCGTAAGATTTCCGAGGCTGCTGATGGCCGCCAGGACAAAGTTGATTCGGTATTCTAGTTCCGCTGCGATCGCCGCACCCCAGAACATTTTCAGTACGTGCAAATATCGTCCCATGTTTATAGCCATTTTTTGCCGTGTAAATACTTAAATTCCCCTATTGTAAAGCTTGTGTAAAGTTAACTGCTGTACTGGGTGTTCATTTCACTATAACAATAAATTATTGATACCGCTTACCTAAGTAGTTTTACTGTTAAATAGTATTAAGTTATTTAACAAAATTCAAATAAAAATTACAATTCTTAATTTAAGTCAATCTTAAGGCAATATATTTTGGCAAATATTAAGCATGGTTCATGTTTGGAGACAAAACTCCGCTTAATTGATTGAAAATACTAATATGTTACAAGTCTTAATATTATAAATATTTGACAAACATCTAGCCAAACCCAAACGGAACACTTAGGATGGGGCATACGTACTCAAAAGGAATACGTAATCAGAAATACGTATTCCTACGTACCAAATATGGCTCGAGAAATTGACTTAAGTAACAACACGTAAGGAAAAAAAGACATGGATGCTTTAACGTTATCGAGACTGGGCGTCAAGCACACCAAGAGTGCAGTAGCCGAATCGCTGCGGATCAATACAGGATACGACGTGACAAGCCCAGTCACTTTTTACGGGATTGTCAACGAGCACTGCAATGTTAAATGCCGCCAGTGCGAGTATTGGCGACTCAAAGAATATAAAGACGAAATGACGATCGAAGAATGGCAAAATGCCCTCTTGAGCGTCAAAGAATTTGTGGGCGAATTTTCAATCAACTTTAGCGGTGGCGAACCTTATATTAAAAAAGGTTTTCTCGACTTGCTGGCCTTTGCGAATAAAAATGGCATTCACGCCGGCGTCACCACCAACGGCTATTGCATGACCAGGGAAAACGCAGCCAAAACTGTAGCGGCGCGTCCTTTTAATGTGAATATGTCCGTTGACGGGCCGAATGCAGAACTGCACGATTATTTGCGGGGTCAACCGGGATTATTCGACAGACTTTCTAAAGGAATCGGTTATCTGCGCGAAGAACAAGAAAAACAGAACGTCTTGTTTCCGATCAACGTCAAACCGACAATTAACCGACTGAATTTCCGCCACCTCCCGGAAATAGTCACCTGGGCTCAGGGAATTGGGGCGACGACGGTCAACTTCCAACCAGTCAACCGCTGGACGCCAGAAACATACGAGGAATTGTGGATTGAAAAAGAAGACATGGAGGAATTTTCCCAAGTAATCGAGCGGCTAATTGAAATGAAGAAGAACGGTGCTCCGATTATGAACAGCGATGAAGTGTTGCGATTGATGATTCCTCACTTTGCCGAAGAAAAAGCTCCTGATTCAACTCGTCCTTGTCGCGTTGGACTCCGCAATTACTGGATTGATACGCGCGGCGATGTGAAATTGTGCGATGAGTTTCCGGTAATTGGTAATGTGAAAGACGCCAGCGCCCGCGAGATTTGGTACGGCCAAAAAGCTCAGGAAGTCCGCCGCGATACTTTGAATTGCGGCAAGCTTTGTCTGATTACTTGTGTTTCGCAAAAAACGATTTTGGACAAGGTGAAAATGGGGATGAAGTTATTAAAGAATTGAGGTTTGAGCCGTGTTAATATTGCTTGTGTTTATGGTGGCCGGGTTTTATCAGAAACCCGGTTTTTTGTTTAGTTGTCTTCGTTCTTGCTGTCGATTTCCATTTGTTCTCGATCGCGATCTTTGTGCTCTTTTTCCTTTTGTTTGTATAAGTCTATTTGTTCTCGATCGCGCTGACGTTCCCTCTGTTCCTGTTCCCGTTTCAATTCCACCTGTGCGATTGCCACCATCCCGCAAATTGTGGATGTTGTCTGCTGGAACAAATCTTGATTAGGAATCAGGTAGTTTAAGAATTTTTCAATATCCCTTTCCATGCCAAAAGAGCGATCGACCTTCCCAGACACAATAGCGAGCGCATTGCTTTTACTCAATCAGTATTGAAAACATCCTGCAAGTTACGATAACCACTAATAACGCGCAAAATCTCAATACCATCACCAACTATTTGATAAAAAATGATGTATCCATCACTGGCACACCACGTAAACTGGGAGAAAATTGTGAATACGATCGCCCCAAATATGGAAACTGTGCAATCTGCTGACATTTTTTACCAAATCCTTCCACAAAGCGCTCTCCTGCATCCACGCTTTGCGCCAAAAAGTAATCGGAAATTTCGGATAAATTTCGACTCGCTTCGAGCGTAATAAGCAAGCGATTCATGCTCTTAATTCTCTGGCTTTTTTCACTTTATCTCTAAGTTGAGCTAATACATCGTCTGGATTGAGCAACTCACCCCGTTGTGCTTGTTCTCGTGCTATATCGATTTTCTTCCCAGTTTCTTGTACCCACGCTAAATAGTTTGGGCTGTTGCCGTCATCGGATAAAGTAACATCATCGATTAATAACAGCAAGGCTGTGTTAATTGCTTCTTCAAGGGAGGGATATTGACCGTGCTTTACTAAAGCTTCAAGGACTTGGGTTTGCTCTTGGCTCAAGGTGATTTGCATTGTTACCTCGGATGGGGGCAAGGGTTGGACAATACTTCTACTGTATCGTATTTTATTACAAAAGTACGCGCGTGCGAAGCTATCCCGTAGGGAATCGCTCTTGACTGTGGCAGATAGAAAAAGGCGATCGCCTGCGCGTTGAGAAAAAGAGATAAAGTGCGATCGACCTTTCCATATCAAAAAGAGCGATCGACCTTTCCCTGCCAAAAAGGGAGCTCGCTCTAGTTGTCGAGTAGACATGGTTTGGGATAAACTAATATTGTCTCCTTGGCTGGGCTATAATAGTCCTCGTATCATTCTTTAAAGAACCTTTCTGCCAGCAGTTGCACGATTTTACGGAATAATCATCAAAATTTTCTTTGGGGCTCACCCACCTCCTCATTTTCACGCAGTTTACGGTGAGTAAAACGCTTTGATCGGTATTGAGTATGCGAGAAATTATAGAAGGAGATTTACCGAATCGGGCCCAAAAGCTGGTAATAGAATGGGCTACGTTGTACCAGAAAGAACTGCTGGATATGTGGAATAGCCAAGAATTTAGTAAACTTCCACCATTAAAATAACTCCGATATGTTTATGAAACCTCAACGCATTGTTTCTGCTAAAGCTATTGACGATCGCACATTGATGGTTAAGTTTACCAATCTAGAATTTAAAAAATACGACATCTCTAAGTTATTAGATAATCCGATGTTTACGACCTTAAGTAATCCTGTGTTTTTCCGAAATTTTACAGTTGAACCTGGTGGTTATGCACTGGATTGGAATGATGAGATAGATATCAGTGAATATGAACTTTGGCAGAATGGAATTAGTGGCACAGAGGAGGAAATTGAGCGATATATTGAATCTATTCATCATGTTGCTCGCTGAGAAAGAAGACCCGATTCTTCTGAGCGATCGACCTTCCTATCCCAAAAGAGCGATCGACAATTTTATTGTAGATTTTTATTGTGCGGCTTTACAGTTAGTAATTGAGATTGATGGGGAGAGTCATTTTACGGAACAAGGGAAACTATATGATGCAGAAAGAACCGGGATTTTACAGGGGTATGGATTGAAGGTTGTCACGTTTACGAATGTTGAGGTGTTGCAGAGTTTTGAGGGGGTTTGTGGGGAGTTGTTGGGTTTGATTGAGGGTGATTTTTGAGGCTAGATCCCCCCTAACCCCCCTTAAGAAGGGGGGGACATGAGGGGAGGGGAGTTGAATGGGTGGCTGGATGCGATCGAGGCTATCGGATAAAATATTAGGCAACATAATTTAATTGTACTATGGAAAAGTTGACTCAATATAGATCGCTCGCGCGATTCGTAAAAAAAGCGATCGACCTTTCCATGCCAAAAGAGCGATCGACCTTTCCATACCAAAAAGAGCGATCGGCCTTCCCATTCCACTCATAGCGATCGCCCTCCCCATCCCTAACATTTAAAATTACGCTATTTGATCGGGGTCAGATTTTTGTTGGTGTTCATCAATATATATTGGTTGTTCAGCAATATATATTGCTATCCCCATTAGCGTCGCATACGCTTGGATTTGTCCAAGAGCTACCCTCCCTAAAAGTTGTCCAACAACCATTACTCCACGCACCATAATCACACCAGCAAGTATCATCCAATATGGCAAATCTTCTGTTGTCTGAGGAGCTAGTATGGGTTCTTGAGCCGGGACTGGTTTATATATTGTATTCGGGATGCCAGCATAGCGACCTTCAATTTCGTAATATGGTGTACCCTCAATACTTATGGCATCATCAGAATAACTCAACGGTGTTTCTAGTGTCACAGAGAATTTACCAGATGTTGGAGATGTTATTTCAGTTGGTAATTTAAACTCAATTAAAGCACCCGAAGTGTCAGTTACAGTAAAAACACCAGTGATTTTATCAGAATGAATTTCTATCCCTGCTCCCCCAGCAGAAACAGAAGAGTACATTTTTTCAAACTCTAATCCTCTGCCAGCCCTCTCTGCTTTCTGAATATTCTCAGCGGCTAACTGAATATTTCCTTGATTTTCTATCTTAAGTTTAGCTTTAAAGGTAAACTTATCAAAAGAAAGAAGAAGATTTCCACCTAATGCTGGAATAATTTTGATTACCCCTAAAGGTGCCGGAGCTAGAGTTAAGAAGTCACTTTCTATTCTCAACGGCAATGGCATTTTGTCAGGCAGATTGTCTTCAGTGTTAATGGGGCCACGACTACCACCATCATAGGCCTGCTTAAATTTTCCCAGAACGGAAAGGGTGTAATTAGCAATACTGGGATATTGAACACCATTGGTATATTGTGGGCTTGTGTTATTGTAAAGATTGGGATTTCCTGAATACCAATCTGATGCCACACGACGCACTGCAATATCAACATTACCCCCACTAGCAGCTATAGCTTGCTGATAATATTGATTCAGCTTGTAAGCAACAATTTTTAGCTGAAGGTCTGGACTATTCAAGAATTGATTAGCAGTAATCGGATACCCTAGCGCTTCACGACTCCAAGAAGGAATATTTTCTGGCATCACTTGAGCAATTCCCAAAGCCCCAGAATCAGAGTTAACGGCTGCGTAGTTGTAGCCACTCTCTTGTCCAAAAATAGCTATCTGTAAAGCCTTAACAATTGAGCCTGTTTTTGCCATATTAGGTGATACAGGTGGTGGATACAAAGGAGAACCATCTGGTTTATAAGCATTAGTCGTACCATTTTTCCAAGTGATATAACCACCCGCAAAATCTTGCCGCTTTCCTCCATTCCAATCATATTCCATCCCTTTTGGCGAACCCAACTTGCCACTCAAACTACCATACTTGTTCAAGTAAGCATCTTTAATTCCCCACCAAACAGGGTAAGTTCCATAACTACTGCTGACAATCAAAGCATTTTGGAATGCCTGATAGTTAACTCCATTGGATTGATTAGTTACAGCAGAAGTAGGATTTCCAAGAGATTCTCGATACTTAGCAAAAACTTTATATAAATCCCCACTAACTTTGAATTCATTAATCGTTTCCTCTGAAACTGGGTTAATCACCAAATTGTAATTAGTCATCATCCCCGGAGTAGGAATGACAGTCAGATAATAAGACTTACCAGGTTGCAAATGAGCAGCCGCGTAATTTTCGCCACTATTTTTATTAGCATTCAAGAAAATCACATCTTTCCCAGACTCATCCTGAAGCCTCATGTTAGCCGCTAACATATTCGCTTCCCCATCACCCGCCGGCGGTTTCAGCGCCAGATGCACTAGCCCATAATCGCCCACTTGGAACTTATAAACATCACTACTATCCCCCTTATCAGCCCCCACAAAATCCGACAACTGATAATCACTTAATGGAGCAATATCCGTCAACATACCGAGGTCACGAGTTTGGCTCCAATCTTCACCAGCTTGGTCAAGATTCATCACCAAATCATACTTAGCCGCTTGAGTCGATGAATTTGGCAAATACACCCGCACTAAATAATTGCCCGGTTGTACATTGGCATAACCTTTGTACTCCGCTTCTGTCCCAGATTGATTGGAACCATCCACCGGAAAAATCAGGGTACTATTCACAATTCCACCGCCATTATCCCGCAGTAATTCCACATTCGCATCGGCACTCAAATTCTTCAGCGATAAGTGCAACTCCTCAGCAGGTGCGTCAATATTCAAGCGGTAGTAAGCTTCCCGATTTTTGCCGGCAATAATGCGGTCTTTATACTCGTGGCGACCCGTGTAAGTCCCTAACTCCTCTGCCATTTGCATAGTCAGAGTGTAGTTAGTATTAGTATTATTAGCAGGAATCACCCGCAGATAATAACTTCCCGGCTGGAGTTTTTTCGCTCCTACCTTGCCAGAAAGCGAATCGAGACTGACGACATTGCCGTTAGTATCTAATAACTCAACATTCGCATCAGCACCCGCCTCTAACTCAGATAAACTGAAATGCAACAGGCTCGGATGCTCCACAGAAAAGCTATAGTAATCCCCTAAACCATCGCCCTTATTCCCCACAAAATCGCGGAACTGGCGGCGACCTTTAATTGCTCCTAATGGTCGGGCGGTTCCTAAATTTTCCTGTGCTGAATCAAGGTTGAGCGTGAGCCCGTAATTGAGATTATCTTTAGCAGGTTTTACCCGCACATAATAAGTAGTGCCATTTAAGTGAGATAATCCCGGTTGACCGTTAGGTTGCCAAACTTGAGACAAAGGCACGCGCTTCATCTGATCATCTAAAATCTCAATTGTCGCATCCGTCAACGGAATATCAACCCCATTAGACCTAAGAGCAAACAGCAACTCATGGGGATAGGAATCGCCCAAATTTTCCAGGGTAAACTTATAGTAATCCTGGCGCTTGGAGAAACCAACATACTGACCGTATTCTTGGCGACCGTATTGCATCCCCAAATCGTGCAGCCGCACCTCCACAGGTGTCACATTAGTAGCAGATGAATTGCCAGACCCTGTTTTATAAGCAACTGCGTGGATACCATTCCAGACCACATAACCGCCATCAAAATACTGAATCGCGGCTACCCGACTATTTAATAAAGTATTCCAATCAATTTGAACACCATTGAGAGGATTACCCAACCAAGATTTATTCTGAATGTAAGCCAGAGTGATCGCTTGTCGAGCATTCTCTTCCGCCTCTAGTCTGCGGCGTTGTGCGGCTTCTGCGGCCGCTTTTGCTGATGCTTCGGCTGCCGCTTTTGCCGTTGCTTCGGCTGCCGCTTTTGCTGCCGCTTCTGCTTGCTGTTTTTTCAATAAGTCAGCTTTCGCCTGTTCTTCCGCAATCTTCTGCCAATCCACAGGTTGCGGTTCAACGGGAACGGTTACTTGCGGCCCACCAGGATTCGTAAATACTGGAGTAGGTCTAGGTAGCCAAATCCTATCATCCACTACAGAAGTATTGTTATCTTCGTTAAAATTCAATATCAGTTTATAGGGATCAATTTCATAGCGCGAACCCTTATCAACTTGCAAGTGATACTTACCAGGGTATAAAGTAACACTCCTGTAACTACTATTAAAATCTGGTTGATTTACAGCGATACGATTGCCATAATCATCCCACAAAGATACTTGAGCTTCTCGGAATTCATTATCAAAGAGATCCTTCAAGGATAACTGTACCAATTTTTTGCTCGTCACCGTGAAATCAAAACGATCCATTCGATTAGAATTATTCAGCCAACCGTAATAGTATCGCCGTCCCGAAGGATTCTGGACTTGATGCACCTGTACCGCCCGTTCTTCCGGCGTTACTTGTCCTTCCTTACTCCAAGTTGTGAGATTCAAGAAATCTTCAGGATTATAAACTTCCGGCGTTGTCTGCTTCGCCTTCTCCACCGCCGCCAACACATTCAACAACCCAAAACCCGTCTCATCATCCCACCCGGGCGCGCCCAAATCCTTCGCCGTCTTCTCCAAAATCTCAATCACTTGACGGTAACTCAAATCGGGATTTGCGGCCCACACCAACGAAGCCGCCCCCGTTACCTTCGCCGTCGCCACCGAAGTCCCCGCCATCGTCCCTACACCCTCTCCCACCGTTGACCATTCTGGGTTCTCAGGAGTCCCACCTTCCGCCAAAATATCCAAACCTCGGCCATAACTCGAATAAGCAGCCCGATTCTTCCCGTCAGCCGCCCCCACCGTCAAAATATTGTTAAATTCCTGCGAAGCTTGACCCAAAACCGACATCACACCGCCATCGTTACCCGCCGCCGTTACCAGCAAAACTCCATTTTGCCGCGCATATTCTAACGCCTTACGTTCTGCTGGAGTCAACTCATAGCGCGTCGTCACACTCCCGTCAGCATTCTTCTGAGTCAAATCCAAACTGAGATTGGCGATCGCATTTTTCTGTCCAGAAGCCTTCGCAGCATCCACAAACTCTACCAAAGAATCAGCCCATCTCCCAGAATCGATCGCCCTTCCCACCCATTTCGGCGCTGTCTTATTAATCGCATCAATAATCCCCAACATAAAAGTACCGTGCTCGCTACCTTCCCCAGGATTCAGCAACGGATTGTCATCCCCGCCCACATAATCGCGGCCCTTCTTAATATTCGCGTAATTCAAATAAGGACTATCGGCACTCACACCAGTATCAATCGACCCCAACAACGGCTGAGAAGCCAAAGGAAAATTTAGCAATTGACGGATTGCATTCGGATTGTTAGGATTCGGCGAATGCGGATCGACAGGAATTAAAGCAATCGGCAAAGTCTCAAACGCACCGCCCGGATTGTAAGGAGTTTGAGTGGCAATCCCATCATGGTACAGACCCAGCGGGTCAAAATCAATCAGCGGCGGTAAATTGTTAGTTGGAGCTCCAAAAGGGTCGATCGGGCAAACACCGCTATCAGCCAAGAAATTAGGTAAATCTAAATCAGACAGCGACAAAGAACCCAATAACTGATGCAAGTAGTCAAACTCGTGCAGCCAACCCCCAACCCCCACACTCGGAGTCACAATTGTTTCTAATCTAAAACTTTTCGGTCGTTTCCGACTCTTTGTTTTACTTGAATTCCCAAAATCTTGAGCCTCTTTGCGTTTTTTGCCACCAAAATTTAGCCAGCCCATAACTTTTGCACCCTGATTAATATGAATTCGATCGCAAGAACTTAATTAAATGCCTTCAGACATTCAACCAAAATCCTTTGTTGACAAGGATTTTTCAATAATCGTCAAAATTTTCTGTTTATTTGAGAATTTACGCAAACTTAACAAATTTTCTGTATAGGCGATCGCTTTACATCTGCCGCGCTTTGCTAACGGTCAGGCGGGCGATCGCGCCAATACTTTGTTAATGCGTAATTTATATGATTTTTTGCTTCTTCACACGGTTATCATACACCCAAGTTCTATGTGCGATCGTAAAGTTTGTGTAAACTTTTTTCTGGCAACTTAATTATGACTTACGCCTTGCAAAGGGATAGCAATTCCCGCCTCAACCAGAAACATCCGCTACACCCTCCTTTCCCACGCAATGACAGGTGGAAAATGCGTAATTCCTAAAATAGTTAGAATTTACACTTGCTTTTTTTCTGCTTTCTGATAATATGAACACAAAGGTGAAATTTGGATTAAAGTCTAAAGCCCAAACAAATATCACTAAAGCTTCTTCACAAAATACTTCAATACTTCCCTGCTTCCTTAAAACAGGGGCAAATTTCGCCTTGAAACTTTCCGTTTCCAGAAAAACTTAGGGCGGCTCGAAAATCTCAAAAACCCAGCGGAGAAAACATACAAACACAATTGGGCGATCGATTCTAAACAACTCAATAAAAACACCCACTTTAAGTTAAAACTCTTGTCCCCCCCTTCTTAAGGGGGGCTAGGGGGGATCGAGTTTCGGCCTAAAATGCGTAATTCCTAAATTAGTTAAAACTCTTGTCCCCCCCTTAAGAAGGGGGGCTAGGGGGGATCGAGTTTCGGCCTAAAACCCACTGTCTCTCTGCTTGATCCGAAAGTCTAGATCCCCCTAAATCCCCCTTAAGAAGGGGGACTTTGAGTTGATTCTCTTGTCCCCCCCTTATTAAGGGGGGCTAGGGGGGATCAGAATCTCCGCCTAAAAACGAGTAACTCCTATTCAATTAAATCGAAACTTTGTCAGCCAAAGTGACAATCTACCATGCAACTCAAATCAGCGGTGCAGTGGATACCTCATCCCGACGGTCATTGGATACTTCGCAATCCCGAAGACATTACCTGTATTCAAGTAGACGACTTGGACAAACAGGTAATTTTACAATTAAGCCAACAGCCAATAACTAATATTCTCGCTGAATACAACCTCGATTTAGAAGACGTGCAAAATCTCTTGAGAGACTTAGCACAAGCAGGAATGCTAGAAGGAACCAAGCCACCGAAAGCCAAATTTAACCTGCTATCCTTCACCATTCCCCTAGTCAATCCCGATATTTGGCTATCGCGGCACATCGACAAATTCCGCTGGATTTGGACGTGGGAATTTGGCTTTTTTCTGTGCGCTTTCATCTCTTCCTCTGTAGCAGTGTGGTTGGCTTCCTCTGCCGAAATCGCAGCCTCACATCAGCAGTTGTGGATAGCCGGAAAAAATGAGACTATTTTCCAATTTGTCTTGCTGACAATGCTGGTAATAGCTTTGCACGAACTAGGTCATGCTTTCACGCTCAAACACTACGGCGGCATAGTTAAAGAAATTGGATTCTTGTTTATGTGTTTCATCCCTGGATGTTACACAGATACAACCGACCAATACAGTTTAGTCCGGCGGAAACACCGGGTTTTAGTAGTAGCAGCCGGAGTATTAATCCAAGTAACAATTTGGGCATTTGCTGTTTGGATGTGGCTGTTTTCTCAGTCAAATTCGGTTTGGCATCAAATTAGTTATTTGTTGATGGTGGCAGCCTTGCTGACAGTTGCAATTAATTTGAATCCGTTGAATAGATTTGACGGTTATTATTTGTTAGTAGCTGGAACTGGCATTAACAACCTGCGACAAAGGTCGTTTGATTTTTATGTGGACTTGTTGCGGCGGGAGGAGATTGAGGAAGCAGCGGAAACGCAATGGGTTTTGGCGGCTTACGCGCCTTTGAGTATACTTTATACTGTTTGGGTTTTGAGTTATCTAGCGTCATTGCTGGGTAATTTGGTTTTGCGGCTTTGGAGTTTTTAACCGCAGATTAATCACAGGCGGGACGCCCGTGCCACGATTAACCTAACGGGCGAGACGCCCGTGCCACAAAATGCAACTTTATTATTGTAGGAGTTTATCGAAATGAATGTTTTTCAAAAGTTGGGAATTGTTAGCGGAAGTTTGAGTTTTGCAGTTGTCAGTCAATGTTTTTCTGCACAAGCGGCTACTCTTACTCAAACTTACACTGTGAATTTGGGTTCGCAGCCGTTAAATAGCAGCACGAATGTAGTTTTGCCCAAGTTTAATTCGCTTTTGGGAACGCTATTAAGGGCTTATGTTACGGTTAAGTCTACTGTTAATAATAATGTGAGCATTACTCCTTTGACGGGAGATTTTATGGGGACGGCGGCGACTAATGCAAGTATTGCTGTGAATATTCCGCTGTTGAAAGTTGACCCTAATTTGACTTTGAGTGTTTTGGCGAGTCCGCCGGAAACGAAGATTGCTAGTGGCGGTACGGGAAGTGTTAGCGGTTCGGCTTCTGGTACTGTGTCGAAGAGTTATGATTTGCCGCAGTTTTTAAGTGCTTTAACTGGCTGCGATGGTGATACTTTTACTGCTGGCGTGGCGACAACTGGTTTGACTCAAATTCTGGGGAGTCCGGCTAGAGGTAGTTTTGGGGGTAAGGTTGTGGCTAACACTACAGTTAGTGCAATTTATGAGTATGAACCTATTGCTGATGCTTCTGTACCGGAACCGATGACTGCTGTTGGTACATTTGTGGCTGCTGGAATGGGTTTGTGGTGGAAGAAAAGGGTTTCAAAAAGGGGGTAATATTTAGCTGGTTCCTAGGCAGAGCTCATTGCTGACAACTTAAGACTGAAACCTACATAATAAATGTCGCTTTTAGTTGAGGCTAGATCCCCCTAAATCCCCCTTAAAAAGGGTAGTAGGGGTTGACTTTGATAAGAATCTTGTCCCACCCCCTACTCCCCTTATTAAGGGGGGTTAGGGGGGATCGAGACTTCGCTACAACCAGAGAAACGGTCGGTTTAATGTTAAGTTGTTACCAATGAGCACAGCCTGGGAACGAGTAACTTTACGTTAAAGCGATCGATAAACGCGATAGTTAATTTCAGGGAAAATATTATCAATCTCCTCAACTTTCTCCAACCAACCCGAATCAACTTTCCCTTCTTTCACTTCATCGTAAAGCTTGTGAAAGCGCATTAAGTGCGATCGAGTCCGCCGCACTGCATAGGGTACCATCGTCCCTGTACGCATGATAAACGCCCAGTCAGATGATTGAGCTAGCAGCACTTCCCGCGCCGCCTGATTCAAAGCACGATATTGCAATTCATCTTCCGGTTCCATACTTCCCAACTCAATCATCCGTTCCGCAGCCTTGTGCAAATGCGGGTAAATCCAAGCATTCGTCTCATTCAACCAATATTCGTGGAAACCCCGGAAACCCCAGCTAGACTGAGACGGGCGGCACACTTGCTGAGTCCGATTTCCCCGCAAATAATCGGCTAAGTGGGTCATATCGTAGGTATTTTGGTCGTACCAACTCTTGCGGAACAGGTAATCTAAGAACCAAGGCCCTTCGTACCACCAGTGACCGAAAAGTTCGGCGTCGTAAGGCGAAACAATAATCGGCGGACGCTGCATAATGCCGTTGAGGTGTTCGACTTGGCGTTCGCGGTTAAAAGCAAAGTTGCTGGCGTGTTCGGCTGCTTTTTCCCTTGCCCAGTAAGGATCGTACAACTGTTTATCGCCTAAACCTAATCCGCGACCGGTGATTTTGTGATATTTAATCCCGGTATTTTTCCGCTGGCCGTTGGGCATGATGTAGGGCTTAATGTAATCGTAGTCAGCTTCCCAGCCCAAATCTTTGTAGAATTCCCGGTATTCGGCTGCCCCTGGATAGCCGACTTCGGAAGACCAAACCTGCTGCGAGGATTCGTGATCCCGGCCGAAGGCTGCTACTCCGCTTTCGGTGAAAATTGGGGCGTAGCTGCCGTAGCGGGGACGCGGGCGGGCGTAGAGGATGCCGTGACCGTCTGTGAGAAAGTAGCGGAGGCCGGCGTCGGCTAACATCCGCTCTAAGCCTTCATAGTAGGCGCATTCGGGCAGCCAAATGCCTTTTGGTCGGCGGCCGAAGTTTGCTTCGTAGTTGTCGCAAGCTACTTGAATTTGTGCCCAAACTGCTTCGGGGTACATTTTCATCAGCGGTAGGTAGCCGTGGGTGGCACCGCAGGTGATGATTTCGAGGTTGTTGGTATCTTGGTGTTCTTTGAAGGCTTTGACTAAATCTCGATCGTACTTTTCCCAAAAGTTGCGAACTTGAGAGAAATGGGCGGCGTAATGTTCTGCCAAATAGCGGAGGTGGCCGTTGCCGCTGTTGTGTTCGATTTCGAGATCGGCTAATTCTTCGAGTTTAGCCAAGTGGTCGTCGAAACGGTCTTGCAGCAAGGGGTCGCGCAGCATGGCAACCAAGGGCGGCGTCATGCTCATGGTAATTTTAAAGTCGATGCCGTCGCGCTTGAGCCCTTCAAAGACTTGCAGCAGGGGAATGTAGGTTTCCGCGATCGCCTCAAACAGCCATTCTTCTTCTAAAACGTAGTCGCTTTCCGGGTGGCGGACAAAAGGCAAGTGGGCGTGGAGAACGAGGGCGAGGTAGCCAATAGTCATAAAAAAAGTTCGGTAAGTGGGAAACGAGCGAGACTTTAGTCCTGAGAGGGAAACGACTCGGCGGTTTCAACCGCCTTGAATCCCCTTGCGGGGAGAGGGGTATGGTTGCCCCTCAAGGAGATATGGTTGTCTCCGACCTATTTCTAGGTAATGTTCGCTTTGCCAATGTTGTAAGGGCTTGTTAGGCTTGCAGCACTGTCGAGAGTGACTTTAAGACTGTTTAACTACAAGCGACATAGCAGAAAACTAGCGTCGCATTCAAGGAGTGTCGTGACCCTAACAACGTAGTCAGTGAAGACTTAGGCGGGTCAGTACAGCTTGTTTCGATTAATCTTACAAGCGAGCGTGGCTTTAGCCCGCTCGTTACTGACAGTGATTTGGATGCCGTAGTTATTAACTGACGCCATTTAGGGACAGCTTTAAAATATTTTAAGATTTTATGCTGAAACGGGACTCACAAAATGGCGTGTTTTTTTAATGGCCTTTCTCTAACAAACTAAATGTCAGCAAATTCTGATTTTCTGCTTGCTGTCGGATTAGGGCTGCTGCTGTTTGAGAGTCTACTGCCTTTGAGAAAAAGAATCCCTGGGCGTACTCGCATTTTAACCCTTTTAGTATAGATAGTTGCGAGGCTTCTTCGACTCCTTCGGCTACTACATCCATGCCTAAATTGTGGGACAAAGTAACAATCGACCGCACAATTTCTGTCGGGTCAATGCCTCCTTTACTGAAATCGAACTCACCTCCCATCCTGCTAACAAAAGAGCGGTCTATTTTTAAGGTATTGGTGGGGAAGCGGTGCAGGTAGGAGAGCGAGGAATAGCCGGTGCCGAAGTCGTCAATGCACAAGTGTATGTTTCTGGTTCTGAGCTGCACCAGCATTGCTGTTACTGATTCGGAATTTTCTATGAGTACGCTTTCGGTAATTTCTAGTTTTAAACTGCTGCCGTCGAGGTTAGTTTCTTCAAGAACTTGGTCGATGTATTCGATTAAATCTGGCTGAGAAAACTGTTTGACAGAAATGTTGACGCTAACGCTTAAGGGGGGGTTGCTGGGAAATAGCTGCTGCCACTGGCGGATTTGGTGGCAAGCTGTGCGGAGTACCCAGCGGCCGAGGGGTACGATCAAGCCGGTTTCTTCGGCAATGGTGATGAATTCACCGGGGGAAACTAAGCCGCGTTCTGGATGCTGCCAGCGCACTAGGGCCTCAAAACCGGTAATTGTGTTATTGGCGATCGACACGATCGGCTGGTAGTGAATAATAAACTGTGGCGCTGCGGATAAGGGAGGTAAGGCTGATTCGGGGAATGGGGGAAAGTCTTCTTCTCTGGCCGGCTCTCTAATTGATTCGATCGCCCGCCGCAGGTCGTTTTCGAGCTGCAACAGCCGCAAAGCGTGGGCGTGCATGGAACTGTTGAAAACTTCGTGTCGGGCTCTGCCGAGTTCTTTGGCGCGGTACATTGCTGTGTCGGCGTCGCGCAGCAGGGTTGTCGGTTCCACGTATTCGCCAGAACTCAAAGCTATGCCGATGCTGGCGGTGATAAATACTTCGTGTCCGTCTAGAAGGAGAGGGGAGGTGATTTTCTTTTGCAGGCGGTTGACAATGGTGGTAGCTTCATTGATGCCCTCGATGTCTTCTAGCAACAGCACAAACTCGTCTCCTCCGAGGCGGGCCACTGTATCTCCGGGCCTCAGACAAGCTTCCAGACGCCGCGCGATCGATACTAGCAGTTGATCGCCGATGGCGTGGCCGAGGGAATCGTTGACTACTTTAAATCTATCTAAATCGAGAAACAGCACGGCAAACGAGTAGTCTTTGCGCCGTTTTGCCAGCCTCAGAGCGTGTTCGAGCCGATCGGTAAATAGCGATCGGTTGGGCAATCCGGTGAGGGCGTCGTGAAAAGCATCGTGCAGCAGTTGTTCTTCGGCGAGTTTGCGCTGAGTGATGTCGTGACAGTTAATCACGATTCCCTTGACTGCCGGATCGTACAGCAAGTTGGTGGCTACAGCTTCTACATAACACCAGGAACCGTTGCGGTGTCGGACTCGGTACTCAACTGGGCACTGGCTTCTTTTGGGGTTTTCAATGGCTTTGTGGAGGGTTTCGGCGATCGTGGCGCAGTCGTCGGGGTGAACTATTTCTAAGGCGCTGCGGCCGATCGCCTGGTGGGGCGCGTATCCTAAAATTCGCTTGACGGAAGGGCTGATGTAGCGGAAGATTCCTTGGGCGTCGAGAATGATCGTGATGTCTGTGGCGTTTTCAATCAGCGAGCGAAATCGCTGTTCGCTTTGGCGCAGGGCTGATTCTGCTTGTTTGCGATCGCTGATGTCGAGGGCTACTCCGTCTATAATTACGTCGCCGTTTTCGTTTTTGGAAAATTTAGCGCTGTCTTGCACCCACTTGACTTCCCCCGATCTCAGAACGATGCGGTACTGGCGATCGCACGGCAAAAGAGTCGCTCTCGATGCTGCTACGCGTCTGTCACACGAGCTTTTGTCCTCTGGATGGATGATTTCGGTCAAGAGTTCCGGGTGCGAAATCACTTCTTCTGCCCCGAACCCAGTAACTTCGCGCACGCCCGGACTGATGTAGGGCATGGACATTGTGCCATCTGGATGCAGCACGGTGCGGTAGACTGAGCCGGGAATGTTGGCTGCCATTGTGGCTAGCTGCTGCTGGATGCCGCAGACTGCTGCTTCGGCGCGCTTGCGTTCTGCAAGTTCATTTTGGGCTTGTTGGTAGAGTTCGGCTTGGTGGATCGCGATCGCGCACTGATCGGCTATGGCTTTGACTAGCGATAGTTCTTCTGTAGTCCAAGAGCGGGCGCGATCGCACTGGTAGAGGCAAATTCCTCCCAAAAATGATTGCTGGTAGAGTAGCGGTGCGATCGCGATCGAGTGAAACCCTAAAAATTCCGCTGATGCTTGCAGTTCCGGGCCCAGAGTCGATAACTCGGCGAGGGCTATCGCTTCTCCGCGGGCGAGGGAGAAGCGATAGTGTTGGGCAAAGTCGCAATTTAGACCGATCGCCCGTTCTCTGCCGGCTGCCTTTAAGCTCATGTAGCGAATCCCGATCCTGCCTTCAGCATCTGGCTGCAATATCGCGCAGCCGCTGATTTCGAGAGCTTCGTGCAGTTGATCTGCGGTGGTTTGCAGCACTTCGTCGAGTACAAGGGTGAAGCGCATGGCTTGGAGGATGCGGTTGACGATCGCTTCACGAGTCGCTTGCCGCTGAATTTTGGCGATCGCTTCTTGTTGCTGGCGCCGCATTTTGTATTCTTGGAGCGAGCGTTCTAAGACTGTTGGCAACCTAAACAGCCGCCCTTTTAAGACGTAATCGGTCATTCCGGCTTTGATGCACTCAACTGCCGCTTCTTCTCCCAAACTTCCCGTTACTAAAATCAAGGGTATGTCTTGCCCTAATTCCTGCATTAATTTCAACACTTCTAAACCGTTGAATCCGGGGAGGCGGTAATCTGAGAGTACAGCATCGTACTTGCAATTCTCCAGCAGTTTTCTGCACTCTGCTGCTGTTTCTGCGGTGTCGCACTTAAAATTTACCCCTCCCGACTCTAAGGCGAGCACTATTAATTCCATATCTTCTGCCATGTCTTCGATAATCAACAATTTTAATGTTGATTCCGCAACCATTTTTAGTAGATAGTTAGTCTGATTTATATCTAACATAAGGTATTGGGGATGTTTTCAATTGGTTATTCGTGTTGTTGCTAGTAATTTTTTAGAGTGAGTTGGGTTGTTAATTTTATCTCGATATTTTTAGCAAAATCAATTATATACTCTACTCTCAAAACCTTTATTTAGCACCGACCGTCGAGGGCTGACCGAACCGATTGGGGATCATCCCAATTTTTAAAACAGCCTTTTTTAGGAGTACGAGCATCTGGCACAGCCAAGCCTAGATATTTCGCTTCCATCCCTGAGAGTGCACACTCCTGTCACACCAAAATTCTCATGTTCTCACGGATTGTGACTTATTTAAGTGTATAAGAGTTTTAAATTCTAAATTTAAAACTCTTATACACTTAACTTACGAATCTCTACTACCGTTTGAGATTGTTTGCCCTAGTTTAAAGTAAAAGGTGGCTCCTTGACTAGGTAGGCTTTCGGCCCAAACCGTGCCGCCGTGGCGGTGAATAATCCGCTGGACGATCGCCAAACCGATGCCGGTACCTTCAAATTCTCTCTGGGAGTGCAGCCTCTGAAAGGCTCCAAACAGGCGATCGGCATATTCCATCGGAAAACCCACCCCGTTATCCTTGACAAAAATCGTCCCATCCGGTAAACCCTCAATAACTATTGTAGCCGGAGTGCGTCCGCGGCTGAACTTGACGGCGTTGCTAATTAAGTTGCTGAACACCTGTTGCAGCAACGTTGGATCTCCCATTACTGTCGGCAAATCTCCGACGGCAAATTCAACGCTGTGGGGAGTTTGGGGCGGATCTGCGACAGTTGGTGGTTTAGTCAATTTAATCGCATTTTGTACCAAACGGCTCAGATCGATCGGAATTTGCCTCAACTCGGTGCGAGTCACCCGCGACAGGGCGAGCAAACCGTCAATCAACAGGCTCATCTTTTGGCTGCTGTCTTCAATTATTTCCATATAGTGAACTATTTTGGAATCGCTCAAAGCCTCAGTTAATTCTAGTCGCTGTTTCAACGCTTCTACAAAACCTGAAATGTGTCGCAAAGGTGCGCGCAAGTCGTGGGAAACTGAGTAAGAAAAAGATTCTAATTCTTGATTGGCAGCTTCTAATTGCTCTGTCCGTTCTGACAAAGCTTGTTTTGTCTCTACCAACTCAGTGATATCGCGAGAAGTGCCAATTAAAGCATAAACCTCGCCCTCGATATTTCTCAGGGGAATTTTAAAAGTATCGTAGTAAGTAGTGTCGCCCGATATCACAAATTTATCCTGCAAGTGCATAGTTTCCCCTGTTTCAAACACCTGGGAATTTTCCCTACAGAATTTGGCGGCTATTTCTGGGGAAAAACATTCAAAAATAGTTTTTCCCTGCATCTCCTTCCTGCTATTTAATCCAGCAGTGTGGGCCACAGATTGGTTGACAAAAGACAGGCACATCTTCTCGCGCTCTACCACAAAAATGTGATCGGGCAAAGCATCAAAAAAAGTTTCTAATTCTGCGGTACGCTGCGCGACTTGAGCTTCTAAAGTTTCGTTGAGTTCTTTAAGTTCAGCTTCTACTCGTTTGCGTTCGGTAATATCTTGACCAATGCTGATACACCTGCCGTCCGAAAGACGAACATTGGCCCAAGAAGTGTCGATAATTCGCCCGTCTCTAACTTTTGTTTTGAAGTCGCTCCAGTTCGGATTTGCTGCTTCAATTTCATCCCAAACATATTGACGGTCTTCTGGCTGCAGATAAAATTCGGCCAAGATATCCCGGTTTGTGATTTCTGCCAAACTCCAGCCTAGCACTTCTTCCCAGTGGCGGTTTACCCAGTTTATTTGACTGTTTTTGTCCAAGAATGCGAGCATGACTGGCACGTTGTCGAATATAGTTTGCAGCAGTTCTTTTTGCTGTTTTAATGATTCTTCGGCTTGTTTGCGATCGCTGATGTCGAGTACGGAACCGATAAATTGTAAAATTTGTCCGTCTGGGGTTCTTTTGAAAATTTTAGAGCGATCGTGCACCCAGCGCCATTCCCCATTTTTGTGTTTGATTCTGTAGTCTCTGTCATCGGTTTCATAGGGATTCCTGCTGTGTTTGAGTCGCTCCATACCTGTAATTAGCTTTAACATATCATCGGGATGAACTAAGTTGGCTAAAGCGTCTTTACCCAAATCTTGCAATTCTTGGGGAGTGTATCCCAGCATGGCTGTGACCGATTCATTTGCATAAATATTTTGGCTGTCTACTGCATCGTAAATGTATAGAAAGTTAGGTATTGTTGTAACAATACTCTCTAAAAGTTGCTGGTGCTTTTGCAGTTCCAATTCGGCCTGCTTGCGCTCGCTTAAGTCCAGCACAAAACTAACGCCTAACTGCTTCGTTCCTTCTAAAAATGTGCTGCCCAGCAGCACCGGAACGCGGCTACCATCGGAGCGTATAAATTCTTTTTCAAAGGGAAGAACCGTATTTCTAGCCTTCAGTTCGGCGACTTTTGCTGTATCTAAACGCACGTATTCGGGCGGTGTCATTTCTTGCCAGTTAACTCTTCCTGAAAGCAGATCGTCCCGCGTATAGTTTACGGTGTTTAAAAAAGCGGCGTTGGCATCTGTAATGCTGCCGTTAAGATCCCAAAAAATTAGGCCGAGCATGTTAGAATCAACTATGGCTTTAAATTTGGATTCGCTTTGGCGCAACTGATCTTCGACTTGTTTTAGTTCTGTGATGTCGCGGGAGATGGATAAAACTGTTTCTACTGAATTGTCTTCAGCAAATTCGGGAATGACTCGACAGTGGTAATGTTTTATGCCATCGGGAGTGGGAAACTCAAATTCTATGGTTTCTTGTTTGCCACTACCCAAAACTTTCATAAAAGCCTCATCCCACAGGTCGCACAAGTGGGGCGGCATTCCAGCTTCTTGGTTGGTTTTGCCAATCAATTTGGCGGCTGGTTTTCCAGTTGTTGATTCTACTGCTGGGTTGATGTAAAGGAGGCGTAGTTTGCGATCGAACCGGGCGATGATATCGGTAGCATTTTCCGCTAGGGCGCTGAAAGCTTGTTCGCGTCGGTGCAGTTCTTCTTGAGTGCGGTGGAAATCGGTTATGTCTCTGGCAAAAGATAGAATTGAAACTACTCTTCCCGATTCATCGATGAGTGCAGAATTGTACCATTCGCAGTAAATTACCGAGCCATCTTTGGTATAGTTGCGGTTGCGGCAAACGTTGCGGGTTTCTCTGCTGTGTAACAGTTGATTTGTGACGGCGCACACTTGCTCGAAGTCTTCTTGATGAACTATTGACCATTCGTGCCAGTATTTGCCGATTACTTGGGCTGCACTCCAGCCAAATATTTGTTCGGCCATTGGCGACCACCGCACTACCCGAAATTCTTTGTCCCACTCTACCACTGCCATTGGTGAGTTTTCTAGGTGAAATTCCCGGCGCGAGTGGGCTTTTTTTATTTGAGTTTGAAGTTGTTGGCGGAGTTGCTTCGCCTCGGTCAAGCGAGCGCTGAGTTCCTGTGCGTTTGCTGAGCCGGCTTTGGCAATGTGAGCAATGGTTTCTGCTGTTTGTTTTTCGAGTTCGTTCCAAGCGAGTTCGAGGGCTGATTCCGCCTGCTCTAGCTCAGTGATGCTGTTCTGAAACAGTGTGGCACTTTCAACTGGAATTTCAGGCATATTTTTGACACTTAGACAAGTGTTACTTTGAGAATTCAAAATTAAAGCTTAAAAATTAAAAATATGTAATTTCCTGTTAAATTATACATTTTTAATTTTTAGTCGGTGCGTGGAGCCGATCGTTGGAGGCGGGCGGCGTTATTAAAGACTGCCAGTAAAAGGATCTGGGGTGCAGATCGATCGGCAATTGTGGTGGATCGATCTAAAATTCTCCTGGGTAAGGGAAGGGTGCGGGCAGGAGCAGGCGCTAAGTATATTTTTGCACAGAGTTGTTGTTTGGGGGCGATCGAAAGGAGATTGGCGTGGCTGCGGGCGTGGGTCGATCGCCCATCTGTAGCAGGGCGTTGCGTATGCAGATCCCCATTTGTCTCAACTAAACACGCTTTCTCAAAGTCCGGCAGGGGTTTAAATCTGCCGAACTAAGGGTTTGACGCGCTTGTTGACACCAATGAAACCCCCCCTACCTACCAATAATCTCCCATCAGTTTGGTCAATAAAAAGCTAAAATAAAATCTAAAGTTATTAAGTCTTTTAGGTCGCTTATGACTGCTGCTGCACCCTCTTCGATAAAAAACCAAACTCAGTACGAAGCCATTATCGGTCTCGAAACTCATTGTCAATTGAGTACGAATACTAAAATTTTCTCCAGTTCTTCTACAGAATTTGGCAATGCCCCAAATACTAACATTGACCCAATTTGTATGGGAATGCCTGGAGTATTGCCAGTATTAAATCAAAAAGTGCTGGAGTATGCGGTGAAAGCAGGGCTGGCTCTCAACTGCTCCATCGCACCTTACAGTAAGTTTGACCGCAAGCAATATTTCTATCCCGATTTGCCGAAAAATTATCAAATTTCTCAGTTCGATTTGCCGATCGCTACTAACGGTTGGCTAGAAATTGAACTCGTGGATGAGACTGGAAATTCTACTAGAAAAAAAATCGGGATCACTCGCTTGCACATGGAGGAAGATGCCGGAAAATTGGTTCACGGCGGCAGCGATCGGCTCAGCGGTTCAACTTATTCAATGGTAGATTACAACCGCGCCGGTGTGCCTCTAATCGAAATTGTTTCGGAACCGGATTTGCGATCGGGCGCGGAAGCTGCCGAATACGGTCAAGAATTGCGCCGGATCGTGCGCTACATCGGTGTTGGCGACGGGAATATGCAGGAAGGTTCGCTGCGGTGCGACGTGAATATTTCGGTGCGCCCCGTTGGCCAAAAAGAGTTCGGCACGAAGGTGGAAATTAAAAATATGAACTCTTTTAATGCGATCGAACGGGCGATCGATTACGAGATCGAGCGGCAAATTCAAGCTGTGGAAAATGGCGAAACCATCGTCCAAGAAACCCGGCTGTGGGATGAAAACAAGCAGTGTACTTTCAGTATGCGGATTAAGGAAGGTGCAAGCGATTACCGGTATTTCCCGGAACCGGATTTGCCTCCGATCAAAGTTTCGGCCGAGCAATTACAGGATTGGCAAGCTCAACTGCCGGAATTGCCGGCAATGAAGCGCAATCGCTACGAAACTGAGCTCGGTCTTTCTCCCTACGACGCGCGGGTGCTGACTGACGACAAAGCGGTGGCGGAGTATTTTGAAAAATCGATCGCCGCCGGTGCTGTGGCTAAACAAGCTGCGAATTGGGTGATGGGCGATATTACTGCTTATCTGAAAAATGAAAAACTGGCGATCGCAGAAATTCCTTTCCAACCGCAGGATTTAGCCGAACTGCTGGGGTTAATTGAGGCCGGCACGATCAGCGGCAAAATTGCTAAGGATATTTTGCCGGAATTGCTGGCAAACGGTGGTTCGCCTCAGAAGTTCGTTGAGAGCAAGGGTTTGATTCAAATTTCGGATACTGGGGCGATCGATCAAGCGATCGATGCCGTGTTGGCCGCCAATCCCAAGGAGCTCGAACAGTACCGAGCCGGTAAAACTAAGCTGCTGGGCTTTTTTGTCGGCAAGGTGATGAAGGAAACCGGCGGCCGAGCCGATCCCAAACTGACCAATGAGCTGCTGGCGGCGAAGCTTAACGCCCCAGGCTAAGCAAGTCGTTAAGGGGGTCGTGTAGCGGATACAGCGGCGGGCGATCGGTTTTCCCCGATCCCGCCGCCCTCTGGCCAAGAATTTCTGGATGGTACCCGCCACGTAATTTATCCGTGGGGTCAATCCAAAATCCAAAATCTCAAATCTAAAATCGAATGACCCTTCTCCCTGGCTCGTAACTTTATAATTAATATACATTTCTTTACAACATCTTCACGTTTGGGGGTAACACCCCTCATCCCGGTTGTGTTATATTGTGTTATGTAGATGCACCCTGATGGCAGAGAGAGTTACTTAGGTAGCTCTCTCTTTTTTTGTCTTTTTTTTTTGCACGGACGTGAAAATACGGATGGGGGAGAGGGGGATGGGCTATACCGATTCCCGATTACCGATTACCGATTTGCAATTACCGCTTTGAGTCGATTAATACTGAAATGCTGCACCATTCTCAATAAGCTTTTATGAACAGGCAAGATGCCTGTTCCACAAAGAATGAATTTTCTTGTGGAACAGGCATCTTGCCTGTTAAGCGAGAATGGTGCAATATCTCAGTTAATATCAGCTTGAGTTATTACCTAATTTTGACAGTATGAGCGAACAAGCTAGCGAGCTAATCAAGCAGGGGATTTCGCAATATCAGGCGCGTCAATTTGAGGCGGCGCTGGGTTCTTGGCAGGAAGCGCTGGGGCTGTATCGCTCAATGGACGATAAGCGCCGATCGGGTGCGGCGCTGGGTAATATGGGCGTAGCTTACGAAGCGCTGGGAAATTATGCTCAGGCGATCGACTGCTACCAGCAGCATTTGGTGTTAGCGCGGGAAATTGGCGATCGCCGGGGTGAGGCAAATGCTTTGGGAAATCTGGGCAATGCTTGCTGTGCTCTTGAGGATTTTTCTAGTGCTATTGATTACCAGCAGCAGCGTTTGGCGATCGCGCGGGATACTGGCGACGGGCGCTCTGAGTTGGAAACTTTGGGTAATTTGGCGCTAGCTTACGATGCTAATGGAGATTTGCCTGGTGCGATCGAATGCTATCACGAGCAGTTGTCGATCGCGCGCGCCAGCAAGGACGATCGCATTGAGCGCAATGCTCTCAAGTATTTGAAGCTCGGTTACAAGTATTTAGCAGATTACGAGAAAGCCGACGAGTACCGACAGGAGCAATTGGCGATCGTCCGGGAACTGTTTTTAACTGATAAAAATAATAGTTTTGTACAACTTGCCGAAACCGTTGGTTTGAATCCGATTGAGGACTTTGCTGGGGCTAATTTAAGCGGTTTTGACTTGCACTACGCTGATTTTAACGGTGCGGATTTGCGCGAAACCAACCTCCGAGGCGCCGATTTGACTTTGGCGGATCTCAGCGGTGCTTTGCTGAGCGCTGCTATTTTAATTGATGCTAATTTGTGCAATGCTAATTTGCGGGATGCTGAACTCAGCAGCGCCAATTTGAGCGGTGCAGATTTGCGAACCAAGCTGCCGAGGGCAAATTTAACCGGTGCAAATTTAACCGACGCCAACTTGAGCAGTGCTTATTTACCGAATGCGATTTTGGTAAATGCAAATTTGACAAATACTGATTTCAAAAATGCTGATTTAAGCGGTGTTAATTTGAGTGGTGCGATTTTAAACGGTGCTGATTTGACCCGCGCTGATTTGAAAAATACGGTGGTGCAAAATACGAAGTTTGCTGGTTGTGTGGGAATTTCGGAAGCCCTGAAGGTTGAATTGAGGACACGGGGCGGGATTTTTGAGTAGAATGGGGAATGTTAGTAATTGTAGAGGGTAACAAAAGCTATGACTGCCGTAACTGCAAAACGATTCTCGATCGCCGAATATCACCGTTTGGAAGAACTGGGTTTTTTTGAGTCCGATAACCGATTTGAATTGATTCGCGGAGAAATTATCAAAATGGCTGCCAAAGGTAGGTTTCACTCGGATTGCAATACTCTTTTAGTTGAGGAGTTAATCATTTTACTGGCAAGACGCGCTCGCCTGCGTGTACAGGAACCGATTATTTTGTCTGATGAGAGCGAACCCGAACCCGATCTAGTTATTGCCCGCCGTTCTGACAATTATTTATCTCCTCACCCTCTAGCCGCTGATATTTTGTTGGTAATTGAGGTTGCCGATTCTACTTTGAAATACGACAGGAGAACCAAGTTATCTCTCTATGCTGAATCGGGAATTTCTGATTATTGGATATTTAATTTGGTAGATATTCAACTGGAAATGCACAGCGAACCTTATCAAAAACAAAGAGGTGGTTTCGATTATCGAGTCAAACGAGTGGTTTTGCCGAATGAGGTTGTGGTAATTCCAGGTTTCCCAGATTTGTCTCTCGATTTATCTGCGGTATTTCCGGCGCAGATGGGTGAGTGAAGGTGAGAAGTGCGTAGGCCGGGGCCGGGGCGTAGCCATCGCCCGGATTGATGATATAATGCAAAAGTGCGATTGAACTCTTCACCAAAGTAGCACTATGACGGCTAAAACTCTCGCCCCACCCGAACAAATTGTCCAGCTATCGGGTATCAGTTGGCAAACCTACGAAAATTTGCTTGCCGAAATCGGCGATCGGCAAATTCGACTGACCTATAATCGCGGCAATTTGAAAATTATGGTACCTTCTCCAGAACACGAACTTTACAAAAAAGTAATGGGTCGATTTGTTGAAACCCTAGCAGAAGAATTGGAACTCAACATTGCCCCCCGGGGTTCCACAACTTTCAAGCGCCCTGAACTTAGCGGTGTAGAACCTGATGAATGTTTTTACATCCAAAATGTTAGTGCAGTTAAAGGCAAAAAAAGAATCGACATGAATCAAGATCCGCCACCGGATTTAGTGGTAGAAATTGATATTACCAGTCGTTCCGAAAATAGTTTGCAGATTTATGCGGATCTGGGAGTGCCGGAAGTTTGGATTTATAATGGAGTGCGATTCAGAATCAACAGATTAGAAAATGGAGAATACGTTGAGTGCGAGATCAGTTTAGCATTTCCTAGCTTACCGATATTAGAGATTGTCAGATTTGTGGAACAAGCAGAAACAATGGACTATTTGGAATTAGTGAAAGCATTTCGGAATTGGGTAAAAAGCCAAATTCAGCAAAACCAATGAAGGACGGAGAAAATTAAACAAAATTTACAATGTTAGCTCACGAAAAAAAGCTTTGTTGTGATGAACTAGAGATGATAAACTAATTTAAATATCAATTACAGGCTGGTAGTGCCAGCAATTCTACCCGATATGCGATCGCTAGAGTCTCACAACAAATACCCAGATTGCTTGTGGATGCAATTAGAAGCAATTCCCGTTCCATCGGTTGCACCCCAAACCCAGCAGCTTGACATTCACTTGAGCCTGAATTTTAACGAGCATTGGGAACCCCTGCTAGGTGGTCGCGTTAAGTTTGGTCTGCAAGGCGGGACGCTAAAACTCTATCTAGAAAAATGCGAAATACCCGTAGCATCACGTCAGTTAGTCGGTTCTTTCAAGCTTTTGCCAATAGAAGAAACCCTACCGATTCAAAGCAGTGCAGAAATTTTAGTAACCGAAAGTCAGCGGGGAGTTCCGGGCGGGGAGAAGGCTGAAAAAACTAAGGAAACAGAGAGCATATTGTGTCACGTTTCCACAATCAGCGATGATACAACGCCAGCTTGGATTTTTGCAGTAGAACAAGGCAAATCAGTATTAAAAGGTTTGCTAAAAAGTGCTAAGCTGGGAGAATTAACGGCGAAAGAATTTCGGATGGCAGCGGCTTTTGAAGTTGCTAAAGAAGATATTAATCTCACAGATGCGGAGGGTTTGTGGCCGCACGAGATCACGCCAAATCAACATTCGGTTTTAGAAAGAATCCTGACTATATACCTGCAAGCAAATAAACTCCAACCTGCCCTCAGTTGGGCGCTATTGTCCTACAATTTGCCTCCGGTTGAACCGCGCGAAGTGGCAATTGTCCCGGAAGCTGAATCGGAATTGCAGGAAATGGTCGATCGCATTATCTCCGCTGAAACCGACAACTTTGTAGAGTTGGCCCAAATCGCCAATCTCAACCCAGCACTAGATTTCGCGGGTAGCAGCTTGCGCGGAACGACTTTAAGTGCAGTGGATTTTAGCAGCGCAAATCTCGATCGGGCAAATTTCCGGGGTGCAACCTTAAACGATGCCGATTTCAGCGACGCCAACCTGCAAAATGCCAAATTCGGCGGTGCAGATTTGAGTGGGGCTTTCTTAGGAAATGCTGATTTAAGCGGCGCAGATTTGCACAAAGCAAGTCTGGCTTTAGCTAACCTCAGCGGTGCCAATTTGAGCGGCGCAAATCTGCTGGAAGTGAACTTAACAAATACTAATTTCAGCGGTGCGAATGTCGAGTCAGCCAGATTCGGGAATAATTCAGGAATGGATGAGGAGATGCAGGTGAATCTACAGCAGCGAGGCGCAATTTTTGAGGAGGTTTAGTCGCTAAGTGCGAGATATCTTTTATTCGTCCGCCTCCATTGTGGCACGGGCATCACGCCTGTGCGATGGAATTTCACCTTGAAACTATCGCATTTCAAGAAAGTTGCTTCTTAATCCTTAAGTCTGTAACTAAATTTATAGAGGGCGATGAACCGTAGCTGTTAAGAGGGTAAACAGGCATTTCTTGCCAACACTGACGGCAAAACCAGTATACTTGACTGTGGCGAAGGTGACGCAGCATTTGATTCGTGCAGCAAGGACAGCTTGTCATAAAAACCTCTTTTTTATCGACGAAAGTGTATTTTTCTCTTGTTGCCCAGTGCTGTAAGCTGGGTTGAAGCAGCAACTCTATGAATGTAGAGGTAAATTATTAAGAATCCTGCCTCTGCCCTACCGGGGAGTGTCAATCGATTTTAGATTTTAGATTTTAGATTAAAGAATTGAAGCATTGACTTGCGCGAGATAAATTCGGGGGCTCCTTTATCGGATACAGGTTTTTTATTTCACCGGTCCTGAGTCTGCTTTCGGAATGAATCACGTGGCGGGTATCCTGGATGCTTGATTGTCAATCATCCCATCCCAAAATCTCTGCCACTTTTCCCGGCAGGCTGGTGGCTTCAAATGGTTTGGGAATTACCCCAGCAACACCCATTTTGGCAAAGTTGGCCATATCACTTGACAAAACTCTTGCTGTCAGCAGAATCACTGGAATCGATCGAGTTATGGGATCGGATTGGAGACGATCGTACACAGCAAACCCATCCATTCCCGGCATTGATACATCCAGCAAAATAGCGTTAGGTCGTTCTGTTTGTAGGATTTGTAAACATTCTTGTCCTGATTCGGCCACCAGGGTATTCCATCCCGCGAGGTCTTCCAGGCACATCTGTATCAGTTCGCGGAGGTGTTCTTGATCATCAACGATGAGAATTTGTTTCCCTATCATCTTGCTTTCGGGCAGGAGACTGCCCTCATAATTAGCTAGTTGCAAAGTGTTCATTTTATTTGGGTTGATTAGAAATCAATTTTTTGGTTGCTAATTGGGTCTCAAATACACATCTTTAAGCAATCGCTCAAATGTGCAGGTGAGACTTGAATCCGAACTTGGGATGGCGGAATTCTCAACTCTTTAGCAAGCTGAATTGTTAAACCATCCGAGTGTATTTCAGCCCCATAGATTTCAGGGTGTACGCGGTGGGGCAACGGGATGAGACTTTGAAATCCATTAGGAAGGAAATAACTTTCTACTCCAGCCGCTTCGGTAGGTTGACCTTGAATTAAAACAGTTTCTGGAGTGATTTGGAGATTCAATTTGACAAGATGAATGTCAGAAATATGAACTTTAAGGATAAGTGTCACATCCTTTTCTTGAATTTTAATAGCTGCGATCGGTGTTTCCTCTGTACGAGCAATCCAAAGTGTGGATTGCTGACAACCAGTGGGCCAACCGGAAAATGAACCTGCGAGGTCCTGATTTACATCATTAAAATCCTGAAAAGCATTCATCGAATCTCCTGCTAATGCAAAGAACTGTTAGCTGCATAACAGGAGACTAAATAGCAACGGTAAGGAATTGGTAAAGATTCCGTTATTGTTACAAAAATTGACAAAAATGGTGAAAGTCAATCGATTTTGGATTTTCGATTTTGGATTTTCGATTTTCGATTGAAGCATTCACCCCACGGATAAATACGTTCGGCAAGTTTCATCGGATACAGGTTTTTTATTTCACCGGTCCTGAGTCTGCTTTCGGAATGAATCACGTGGCGGGTATCCTGGATGCTTGATTGTCAATCATCCCATCCCAAAATCTCTGCTACTTCTTCCGTCAAGGTGATGGGTTGGATCGGTTTGGCAATTACCCCAGCTACCGCCATCTTGGCAAATTTAGCCCGATCGCTGGGCAAAACTTTGGCTGTCACCAGAATCACTGGAATCGATCGGGTAATCGGATCGGACTGGAGGAGCTCGTACAGGGCAAACCCATCCATTCCCGGCATAGATACATCTAGCAAAATAGCGTTGGGTTGTTCTATTTGCAGTATTTGTAAACATTCCTCTCCCGATCCGGCCCCCACTGTTTCCCATCCGCCTAAATCTTCTAAGCAGGCTTGCACAAGTTCCCGAAGGTGTTCTTCATCGTCAACAACTAGAATTTGTCTGTCTGTCATGGGATTTTGGATTGGAGATTTTGGATTGTGGATTGATGCTACAGATTAATCTAAGCGTTATTCAATGGTGCGTAAGGGTAGGGTAAAGCAAAATGTGCTGCCTTCACCTAAGATACTTTCCGCCCAGATTTTGCCGCCATGCCGCTCCACTATACTGCGACAGATTGCTAAACCTAAACCGGTGCCTCCTCTTTCACGGGAGTCGGAGGCATCGACTTGCTGAAATCGCCCAAAAATGAGTTCTAGTTTATCGGCAGGAATGCCTCGCCCGCGATCGCTAACTTGGAACAGCACAAAGTCTGTCTGGTTTTCGGCACTCAGATGAATTGTGGAATCGGCAGGTGAGAATTTAATCGCATTACTGAGCAAATTTGTTAAGGTTTGGACGATCGCATCTCCTGTTGCCCAGACTTCGGCATCCGTGGGGGTAACGATTAATGATATCTGCTGTTGAGTAGCGATCGCCTGAATGCTATCTACTGCTTGCTGCATCAAATCGGCAGCTTTGCAAAGGGTTTTCTCCACAATTGCCCGCCCGGAGTCTAGGCGCTCCAAATCTAAAATATCATTAACCAGGTTCACTAAACGATTGGTATCGAGGAGGGCTATTTCAATCATGCGTCTAGATTTTTCGGGTTTTTTATCATAAACCCCACTTTTTATTAGCCCCAATGACATTTGAATTCCTGTCAAAGGAGTGCGAAGTTCATGGCTGACAATGCCAATGAACTCATCTTTAATGTGTTCGATCCTTTGTCGTTCGGTAATATCTTCCCCAATGCTGATAGTTCCAATGATGTTTCCCTCTGAATCTTGCAAAACGGTATTGTTCCAAGCAATGAACCGTTCTTCACCCGATTTGGTCAAGATGGGATTTTGATAATAGGGACCATATTGCTGGGCTAAAACTTCCGAAAAAACAACTGGAAGCGATTGTTGAATAGAACGGGGTAATAATTTTTTAAACCAATTTTTTCCGATCACTTCTGGCTGAGTATATCCTGTGAGTTGTAAGAAGAAAGGATTAACGTAATTGACATTTCCCCTTATATCAAGTCCGACAACAATCAACTGCACGTTATCCAAAAGCGATCGCCAGCGTCGTTCGGCTTCTCGGATCGTGGCTTCGGCTTGCTTGCGTTCTTGCAGTTCTAGGTGAAGTTGTTGGTAGAGTTTGGATTGCTGAATGGCGATCGACAATTGGCTGGCAATCTGTTCAAGTAATTCTATTTCCCAAGATTGCCATTGACGAGGTGCAGTATTTTGGTATATAGCTAACAAACCCCAGAGATTGTCTCTCAAAAATATCGGGAAAACTGCATAACTTTTTGCTTGAAATTGTTCCACTAGCTCGATATGACAGGGTTGAAGTTCAGCGCTGTAAATATTATTAATAACAAAATTTTCATGATTGCGGAATCGACCGCCGTGAGTTTCTTGCAGATAGGTATCTGCACAAGTTTTTTGAAGTTCGCTTCCTATCAGTTTTACCCAATCCTCACCAACTGACTCCACGACAAAATCACCACTCCAATCAGGATTAAAGCGGTAAATGGCAGTGCGATCCGTTTGTAATGTCTGCCTGATTTCAGTAACAGCAGTATTTAGAACGGCATTCAGATCCAAAGATTGGCGAATCCCTTGAGTAATCCTCCAGAGCAAATTTTCCTTTCGGGATTTCTGTAGTAAGGCTGCTGCCGCCTCTTGTCGAAGTTCTTCGAGGTGCTTCGCTACTGTGATATCTTGATGAACTGCCACCAGAACATCGCCATAGTCGGAATGATTGAATACAGAGCAAGTTGCACTGCACCAAAATGGAGTCCCATCTTTCTTGACATTCTGAACTTCATAGCTAAATTCACCCGTTTGTAAAACGGCAGACCGAATAGCTTTATTTACATCTTCAGGACTGACCGATGCGCTGCCATAGTTGAGAATTGAAACGTGGTGACCGTTGAGTTCGCCCAAGTCATAGCCAAACATCTGCTCAAATTTAGGATTGGCATAGACAATAAGTGCATTATCTGTTCTTACTAAACAAATGCCTTCGGCCATGTTGCGGGTAATGACAGCCTGAAGCTCCAGCATTTGTTCGGCTTGTTTAAGCTTAGTCAGATCGCGAACAATAACGATTATCCCTACAATATTTTCGCCTGCATCACGTAAAGGTGTATAAGTAACGCTCAAAAATTGCCTGACTGAATTTGGAGAATCAAACCAGTTTTCATACTGAATCTTTTCGCCCGTCAAACATCTGTCTAACCGAGGTTTTATCATGTTATCGAACACGTCGGGATTCAGAATATTTCTAACACAATTTCCGATAACTTCGCTTTCAGATTTGTTGCACCAATTCAAATAAGCTTGATTGACTATTTGATAAATATAGTTGCAATCCATCAACACAATCCCATCTGTTGTATTGAATACGATGCGTTCATATTGGCGGAATGCTTCTTCTGTACGTTTGCGATCGGTGATATCAAATACGCTAGAACGACTCATCATGAAGTTACCTGCTTCATCATAAATTGCTGTAGCATTTAGGTTAATCCAAAGGGGTTTTCCATTTTTAGTCAATAGCTGAAACTCTAAATTCTCGATCCAGCCTTGTTTTTTAAATAAGGGAAAGTTTTGATAATAATTTTTTTTACTTTCCATCGTGATTAAATCAACAAATTTCTTTTTGTGCACAATTTCCTCGCGGGAATAGCCTAACCACTTCAGTTCCGTATCATTAATCATAATTATTGTTCCTGCAGCATCTACAGAATGATAGCCACAGGGAGCCTTATTATAGAGGTCTTCAACTTGAGTGATAGAGTGTTGCAAGCTATCGTTGACTTCACTGAGTTCTGGTGTTTGTTCTATGCCTGGTTGTTCGAGTTCAGTATGGAGTTGCTGTAGGGAAATTCCTGCTTGTTGGCGCTCGCTCACTTCCGTTTGTACTTGAGGAAATAAATCAGCTTGCTGAATGGCAATTCCAGCTTTAGTTGCTAGCTGTCGCATGAGTTCAATTTCTGATGGTTGCCATTCGCGAGGTGCTGCACAGTGATGGGCAATCAATAATCCCCAAAGTTCTTCTCCCTTAAGGATAGGAATAACCAGGTTAGCTCTAACTTGAAAAGTGGTCAGGAAGGCCCGGTGACAAGGATCAATTTCGGCAGTATAAATATCAGATTTAGAGGTGAATAAGCCTTGTTTGAATGGTGCGATATAGCTTTCACCCACGCAAGGATCGTGTATCTGAGTGGATAAGATGGCTGTCCATTCTGAACCAACTGACTCTACCAACACCTTTCCGCTCCAGTCGGGAGCAAATTGGAAGATAATTACGCGATCGCATTGCAGAATGTTTCTGAGTTCCGTTACCGTAGTGTTGAAAATATCTTCTAGATTGACGGATTCGGAGAGAGAAAGTGCTGTTTTAGCAAGGATTTGTTGTTGCTGTTGTTGCAATTCCCCATTATTCTCATCAGTATGTTCTATCATTAATCTACTTAATTAATTACATTTTTTAGATTGAGGCAGAAACCAGGTTTTTAGCCCTTGTGCGTAATACCAATTTAATGTGAAGTTGCACATATCTCGATCCCCCTAAATCCCCCTTCTTAAGGGGGACGAAAGATCGGAATCTTGTCCCACCCTTATTAAGGGGGGCTAGGGGGGATCGGATTCTACGGGGCCTCATAAAAAATTGGTATAAGTTTTATTTAAGTATTCCCACCCTGAAGTAAAGGACGACTGCGCCTGATTCGGCTGAGTACCCGCGTGACTAATTCAGGCCCTAGTACCGGCTTGGTAATAAAATCATCGGCTCCCGCTGCAAAGGCTTGTTGGAGAGATTCTGGATCGGTATGGGCTGTCACCACCAAAATCGGTAAATTTTCCCATTGGATATCTTGTCGCACCACCTGACACAATTCTAACCCGCTAACGATCGGCATTTCTAGATCAAGCACTACTAAATCGGGTTCAGTGCTAATTAACACCTCCCAAAATTGCTGTGGTTCTTTGAGAATTGTCACCTCAATTCCCCAAGGAGTGAGTAAGGCTGATAATTTAACCAGCATCACAGGGTCATCATCTACGATTAAGACTTTCGCTTCTGAAGTTTTGGGACTGGGTAAAACACGGGCGATGGCTCGAAAAATTTGCTCGGTGGTTGCAGGTTTGTGGAGAAATTGCTTAGCACCTAAGCGCGATACTGCCAAGCGATCGGCAAGACTATCTCGTCCGGTAAAGACAATTATAGGCAGGTTAGGCGATCGCTCGGCGAGCTCTCGCAGTAGCGTCAATCCATCTTCCTCTGTCTCTGCAAAGCTTAAATCTAGTAACATCACATCGGGCATTGACAGTGCAAGACGCGATCGGGCATCAGTAATATTCGGCGCAATTTTCATCCGCAATCCCCAAGCTTCGGATTCTACTTTCAATCGCTCCGTTAATGCAGCATCATCATCAACTACCAAAACCCGATAGTTGAAAGTTGAAATAGTAGAAACTGGTACAGCCGTTGATGTAATCGGTGTTTTGGCTAATTCCTGCTGTAATCCTGTCACCAATTCCGAGAAGCGGGTAATTTCCTCAGCAGTCAAAGAGCCATATTTTATTAGCAAATGCTCTGCCGAGCGTGCCAATTTCCAGCCTTCGGGATAACCAAAAGATCCCAGAGATCCCGCCAATTTATGAGCTTCATGTTTTGCCGCTTGCTGTAATTCTGTTTCTAAATTTCCTGCTAATAGAGCCGTTTTTGCCTCTTCCAATACAGCAATTTGTTGGTTGAAGCATCCCCGAAATCGCTCTAAAACTTTGTCGGTCTCGGACTTATCTACCGCGCGAGATTGATGTTTTTGGGTGCGTTCAATCCCAGGATTATTTGAACTAGACGACGCAGATTGGGGGTACGGTTTCAGTCGATAGCCCATGCCATAAACTGTTTCGATGATTTCTTCAGTTAACCCACCTGCCTTCAGTTTCTTTCTGACATCCTTAATATGAGTGATAATGGCGCGATCGCTGGGTGCGTCATCAAATCCCCACAGACGATCCAAAATAGCACTGCGACTAAAGATGCGATCGGGATTTCGCAGTAATAATTCCAGCAGATTATATTCTGTCGGTGTCAGTGAAATTATTTGTTCGCAAAATGTCACTCTACCAGACTCTAAATCTAAACAAAGCTCTCCCCAAGTCAATGTATTAGCCGCTGACTTCTGAGTAGAACATCCTGGGGAAAGTGCTTTACTGCGTCGCAATAAAGTTCGGATTCTTGCCAGTAATACTTCCGTAGCAAAAGGCTTGCTGATGTAATCATCGGCTCCCGCATCGAAAAGAGCCACCACCTCCGCATCTGAATCCTTTGCCGTCATTAACAAGATCGGTTTGTGGTAGCCTTGCGATCGCAATTGCCGACATAGACTAATTCCATCGAGTTTGGGAACCTGCACGTCTAACACAATTAGATCGTACTCAATTGCTGCTGCCAAGTCTAGGCCCACTTGTCCATCATTTGCCCGATCCAACCCGTAATGATTTGCTTCCAACACATTTGCCAGTGTTGCTCTCAGCCCTCCATCGTCCTCTACGAGCAGAATTTTTATTTGAGACTTCTTCATTTTGGCTGTGTGGTTTAATTTCCATGCGATCGACGCGCTTTAATGTCAGGCCGAAGCGTGGCTTTTAACTAAATCACTGCTACTCATTACTACTGCTTTTATCTTATCATTTTTGCAGTCCCATAACCTAAAAATTGCTGTCACTTCCGCAGTTTAGATAGGGAGCATCTCAGTTTTGTAAAAAGCATTTTTTTATTGTAGTGCGAGCGTCCCCGCTCGCGTATTGTACAATA